>CAMATG010000017.1 GCA_945860645.1 Candidatus Sulfopaludibacter sp. SbA3
GGTGAATCCGCAGTACGTGGCGTGGGGGGTGGGGTTTGTGGATCTTGATAACGATGGGTGGTTGGATGTTTTTCAGGTGAACGGGCATGTGTTTCCGGGGTTGGCGGGGGAGGCGTATGCGAATCCGCGGTTGCTGTATCGGAATTTGGGCGGGGGGAAGTTTGAGGAGATGGGGTTGCCGTTGGGGCGCGGGTCGAGCCGGGGGGCGGCGTTCGCAGATTTCGATAACGATGGGGATGTGGATGTTCTGGTGATGAATATGCACGAGGGACCGTCGTTGTTGCGGAATGATTCGGCTACGGGCAACGGGTGGTTGCAGATTGTGGGGCCGGGGCCGGGGGCGGTGGTGACGGTGGAGGCGGGGGGGAGGAAGCAGGCGCAGGCGGTGTTGAGCCAATCGAGCTTTTTGTCGTATAACGGGCGACGGCTGCACTTTGGTTTGGGGAAGGCGGGGAAGGTGGACGGGGTGACGGTGGTGTGGCCGAGCGGGCGGACGGAGCGGTTTGTGATTGAGGGGGTGAATAAGCTGGTGAAGTTGGAGGAAGGGAAGGGGACGCGGTGAGCGGATTGCTGTTGGCGCTGGCGTTGTTGCAGGGGCCGGACGCGCTGTCGGCGCAGGCGTTGGAGTTGGCGTCGGCGGGGCGGATTGGGGAGGCGGTGGGGCTGTGGCGGCGGGCGGTGGAGCAGGCACCGGGGCATTTTCCATCGCTGTTTAATTTGGGATTTACGGCGGTGCGGGCGGGGCAGGACCAGGAGGCGGCGGCGTGGCTGCGGCGGGCGGTGGCGGCGAATCCGCGGGACTTCAATTCGGGCTATTTGTTGGGGACGGTGCTGGCGCGGCAGAACGAGACGGACGCAGCCTTGCGGGCGTGGCGCGGGGCGTTGGCGTTGCAGCCGGGGAACCGGAAGCTGATGCAGGTGATGAGCGTGGAGTACAGCAAGGGGCGGTACTTCGCGGAGGCGGCGCGGATGGCGGAGGCGGCGTTGCAACTGGCGCCGGAGGAGTTGGCGCTGTATCTGGTGGCAATCAAGGCTCGGCAGGACGCGGGGCAGCACGAGGAGGCGTTTGCGCTGGCACGGCGGGCGTTGGCGAAGTTCCCGGCTTCGGCGCGGGCGAATTTTGAGGTGGGGTTTCACTTGCACAAGCTGGGGCGGTGGGACGAGGCGATGCCGTATTTTGAGAAGGCGATTGGGGCGGAGGCGGGGTATGAGGAGCCGCACTATTTCCGGGGGGATGTGTTGTTGCGGCGGGAGGATTTTGACGGGGCGGCGGGGGCGTTCCGGACGGCGCTGGAGAAGCGGGCGGACTACACGGTGGCGCGGCTGGGGCTGGCGCGGGCGTTGATGGCGCAGGGGAAACTGGCGGGCGCGGTGGCGGAGTTGCAAGAGGCCACGCGGCGGGACGAGGGGAATGCGCAGCCGCACCTGTTGCTATCGCAGGCGTTGTTCCGCATGGGCAAGGCGGAGGAGGCGCGGGTGGCGAAGGAGACGTCGCAACGATTGCGGACGGCGCGGCCGGAGGCGATGAATGTGCCGCAGGCGCGGCCGTTTTCGAATTAGCGGAAATGCGCTCGGACTGGATGGACCCGGTGGAGAAGCTTGTGGGCGTGATGATGATCCCGGTGGACAATTCAACGCGGCAGTTGGACCGGGACTTTGAGCGCGCGGTGTTTCAGTCGATTGTGGCGTAGACAGCAAACGGCAGATCCCGCATTGCCATGCCGGTAGATGGGATGGGGTGGGAAGACGGCTCAAGGCTCCGTTCCCAACGAGTAGCCCCACTCGGTCGGCTACTCCGCTTTTCGCCGTGTCTCCCCTCGCGGCGTGATTGGGCTGACGTTCTTCTTCGGCCGCAGGCTGAGAAGCTGCAGCGGAGCGCTCCGGTACTGCGCGGCGGTCCTATTCGTCCGACCGGAAATGGCTTCCCATACCCCTTGCCAGAGTTTTCGGAAGCTGAGCCGGGCCGATTCCGGAATCAGCGGAGGCATCGCCGGCACCGGTGCCGATTGCGGATTCAGCATTGCGTCCCGGAGGTACCCAAAGGCATCCATATCGTCGCGTTTACGCATGGTTTCCTTCTCCTTTTCAGCCATGCGTCGTAGAGACCAGAAAGTCCAGAATTCCCAGGTTTGCTCCCCGCCGTTTTACCGCCAGCACGGGACGCTGAGCGAATTGCATCACCTTTTCCGTCACCGACCCCAGTAGAATTGCGGCCGACGCGGTGCGTCCCCGTGTCCCAAGCACGATGAGATCCGCCTTCTCCCGCTCCGCCACAATCTCAATCGTTGACGCAATATCGGCGCCCTCGATTGTATGAGGGAGCGAAAGCCCGGCCCCGAGCCGCGCTCCACTTCTGTCCAACGGCTCGGCCAGACACCGGACGCCATCGACGGCGCCCAGGACTTCCCGGACGAAATCATGAACCGCGGCCAGTTTCAGGGCATGTTCCACGCCCTCGTCCCGAATGGAGTGCCACGGTGCGTCCTCAGACTCCACGAATGCGCAGACGATTTCGATATCGCCCCGATGCTGGCGAACGATGTCCCTTGCCACGAGGAGGGCTTCCCTGGCGTGCCCGGAGAAGTCTACAGGAACCATCACCCGGCCAATTTTCAACTCCGTGTTGTCCGGAACCATGAGGATGGAGCACGACGACATCATTGCCGCGCGTGCCGCCATCAAATGGGAACGACCGCCGATCACGAGCAGATCGGCGTGGGTTTCCACTACCTTTCCGAGCAGCCCATCCAGTGTCTCCCGACGCCGATGGCCTTCGGCGGCTACGTGAAAACTATCGATATTCGCTTCGTCCGCGGCCACTTGCAGCGCCGCGGATCGCAGTTCCGGATCGGGCCCCTCTCCATGGGAACCCACGACGATCCTACGAAACACGCCGCTCACAGGGATGCCTCCACCAGCTGTTTCGAGCTGTCCAGTTCCTTCGCGTCCGCCTCAAAGTACCTACGCGTGAGGAAGTAGATTATCAGCGCCGAGAGCACGCCCGTCAGGAAATCGGTCATTGGCACCATCACCGCCGTGTAGATCATCAACGCCGTGTGAAACCGCGTTGTCGCCATTACGTGTCTGACTTCCTTCACGTTAATCATGTTCGACGCCACCCACAACAAGATTCCCCCGATACACGCCATGGGTACCATCTCCAGCCAATGCGCGAGATAGTAAGCCATCGCCAGCTTCAGAATGGCCTTAAAGTATCCCGCTAGCGGCGTCATTGCTCCGGCTTTAATGCTGGTCGCCGTCCGGGCCAGTGCGCCCGTGCAAGGGAAGCCGTTAACCAGCGGGGTGATCACCTGTACCAGCCCTTGGCCCCAGAACTCCTTGTCCGGGTTGAACGGCGTCTTCCGGTTACCCGCCATCCGGTCCGCCATCGACGAACACAGCAGCGATTCGACGCCCGAGACAAACACAATTCCGAATACCAGGTAAGCCATGTCCATGATGACCTGGCCCGATATCGGCGGCATCGATGGCGGCGTAAACACGAAGAAGTTGTTTGGAATCGACCCGAATTTGGTGCGGACGAGCGTCAAGCCAGCGTCGCTCCACCAGGTTGCCGCCGCGAATGTCGCCAGCCCAACCGCCAATAAGGGCGCCGGGATGAAGATCGACACCCGCAACAGGCCCTTCGTAAACGCGAAGGTGCCGAGCCCGATCGCCATCGCAATGACGTTCACTTCCCCAATATGCTCAACTACCCCCCGCAGCTTCGACCACAGATTTCCTCCGGCCGCCACGCCATTAATCCCCAGGACGTCATACAGATTCGTCGCCGCAATCGTCACTCCGATTCCTACGGTAAACCCAACGACAATCGAGTTCGGAACCAGTTTGGCGATCTTCCCAGACCCGGTCAGGCCCATGACCATCAGGATCAGGCCTGCAATAATGGACCCCGCCACCAGAAACCCGTGGTCGTATTTCTGCATCACGGCGAAGATGACTGGAATGAAGGCTGCTGTCGGCCCATACACCTGATACTTCGACCCGCCCCAGGTTCGTCCCACGGCACAGGCCAGTGCTCCGGCAATGATGCCCTGTTCCGGGCGCATGCCCATGGCGATCGCGAATCCCATTGCCATCGGGATCGCCGTCATCGCCGTAATCAGTCCCGCTGAAAAGTCGCGGTACACAATCTGCTTCCACTGTGGAGACCGCAGATCCTCAAAACGACTGTCAAAGATTTTATTGAATTCCCAAAGACGTTGTAAAACCACTGGGTTACCTCCCGGAGAGCGCGCCCTCACGTAACTCCTCAGGCTGGCAGGCAGACCCACTTTCTTCAATAGAATCAATGCGGTTCGGGATTCGAACCTAGTGGAGACTATGGGCAATCGGAAAGCTCATGATCTCTATCTACTGGTAATTCGGTATATCCAGTAGTGCCATTCCCCTGCGACTATGAGACAAATCACTAGAGCGCGATTGCCAATCTCTGTACCATGCCTCTGAGTTCTCATAAAATTCGATTTCAACGCCGCACACTGTGGTACGTGGCTTTTGGTTTTGGCGCGGTTGTCTTCATCCTGCTTGTTTCCGGTGTCCTGCTCCTGCGAGCGATTCAGACCGTCGGAATCGATGCGGAGCGCTTGTCCGACCGGCAACTCCGCCAGGTGGAGCTGATTGATAAACTGCAGTACGAGCAGGCCGGCGTGGGCGAACTCCTCTACGAGATGGAGGAGGATTCCGCCCGCAAGCGCACGGCCGCACACCGTCAGGAGGCCCGGCGCCTGCGTTCCGCCATCGACAGCCTGTCATCCGAGGTTCGCAGTCAATCCGTTCCCTCCGATCAGGCCAATGCGTGGTCCGCGCTAGAGTCCGCCTCCCAGCTCCTATTTGCTTCTATTGACGCGGCGCTTTCCGGCACGCCCCAGGGACAGCGTGACATCGCACTCAATCACCGCCGGTTCGTAGCCACGGTTGCCCGCCTGCTTGACTCCAGCTATCAGGAAGCGCAACAGTTGCGCTCCTCCGACATGCGCCGGTTTTCCGATTTTTTCGCGCGTTCCGCCACACTACTCGGCGGGGCCGTCGCGCTCGCTATTGCCGGGACAGTCGGGTCGATCGTGTTTACGTTTAGACTCTTTGGAGCGCTGGAGCGTGAGTCCCGCACCTTGCGGGATCTCGCTCTCCACATCCTCGACGAGCAGGAACAATCGGCGCGCCGCTTTTCCCTGGAGCTTCACGACGAATTCGGCCAAACGCTAAACGCCATTGAGGCCACACTCTCCATCGTCCATGCCGACTCCCCCGAGGGAGAAGTGCGCCTTAAGGATGCCAAGTCCATGGTGAAGGATTCCATTGCTAACGCACGCGAGATGGCCCGGCTCCTGCGCCCGTCGATCCTTGACGATTTCGGCCTTGATGCGAGCCTTCGCGAACTCGCCCGGGGTTTTTCCCAACGCACGGGAATCGTTGTTGACTACACCTCCACCCTTCGCGACCGGCTGTCTCCTGAAATTGAGACCCATATGTTCCGCATCGCGCAGGAGGCTCTTACGAACGTCTCCCGCCATTCCTCCGCCAAGCGGGTCTCGCTGCGCCTCAAATCCAGCAACAGTACTCTTTTCCTCCTCGTGGTCGATGATGGCGCCGGCATGCCTACTCCCCCGCCTACCGGCCGCAGCCTCGGCCTTATCGGGATGGCCGAGCGCGCCAACGCCCTGGGCGGCCGGATCACGATTCGGAACGCACCACCGGCCGGGGTGGAGATTCTTGTCGAAGCGCCGCTGAAAGGGGCCGCCTAGTGACCTCTCGAACGCGCATACTCCTTGCCGATGATCACGCCATGGTCCGCCGCGGTTTCCGTCTCATACTCTCTCAATTCGAAGAGTTTGAAGTGGTGGGAGAGGCGGGAGGGGGTCCGGAGGCTCTCCGTCTCATCCCCGTGCTTAACCCGCACGTACTGATCCTCGATGTCGCGATGCCAGGGATGAACGGAGTGGAGGTGACGCAGCAGGTCACCCGCAACTTTCCCCACGTCCGGATTCTGATCCTGAGCATGCATCAGGACGCGATTTATGTGCGGGAAACGCTGCGCGCGGGCGCCAGAGGATATTTGCTAAAGGACGCGGTGGATACGGAACTGATTGCCGCCGTCAGGGCCCTGGCAGCCAACAATAGTTATATAAGTCCGGGCGTTTCCAACTCGGTGCTCTCGGACTATCAGCAGTTCGTCGGCAACCCGCTTGACCTCCTCTCCGTTCGGGAGCGCGAAGTGTTTTTCCTGCTTGCCGAGGGCCGTACCGCCAAGGATATCGCGACCCGCCTGACCATCAGTGTCTACACTGTTGATGCGCACCGGAGTAAGGTCATGAAGAAACTCCAGCTCTCCTCGTCCGCCGAACTTGTTCGTTTCGCCATGCGGCAAGGCCTTGTGCAATAGGCGTATCGAGGGGACATGCACTCCGTGGGAAGCCGCTCTGTGGTCCGGCCGCCGCGGTGAACGGGTTGCCTTCGGATTTATGCAGTCGAACGGTGGCGTTGATCGACCATCGCCAGTTGCTTTGAACGCCTTCGGATGGGGTGGCGGTTGCCATATAATGCCAACACTAAGGAGTGCGCCGGTTGCCTCGTTTGCTGATTGCGTTACTGGGAAGTTTGGCCGTGTTCGGGCAGGAGCGCGTGGTGTCGTTTGTTCACGACGTGAAGCCGCTGCTGGAGAACCGGTGCCTGAAGTGCCATGGGCCGGCGATGCAGCTGGGCAAGTTGGACCTACGGGACCGGGCGGCGGCGATGAAGGGGGCGGGGAAGGGCGCGGCGCTGGTGCCGGGGGATCCGGAGAAGAGCCCGTTGTACCGGCATGTTGCGGGGTTGGACAAGCCGCAGATGCCGATGGACGGGAAGTTGAAGGCGGAGGAAGTGGCGGTGCTGCGGGATTGGATTTCGCAGGGTGCGAAGTGGGAGGGCGTGTTGGGCGCGTCGGCTGCTGGCGCGCGGGATTTGAAGAAAATGGAAACTTGGATGGTGCCGGCGGGGGCGAAGGAGCAGTGGGCGTTCAAACGGCCGGAGCGGCCGGCGGTGCCCGCCAATGGCTCGGCGCATCCGGTGGACGCTTTCTTGCGCGCGGCGCTGGCCGGACGCGGGTTGACGCAGGCGCCGAAGGCCGATAAGCCGACGCTGGCGCGGCGGGCGTACTTGGACTTGCTGGGACTGCCGCCGACGCCGGCGGAGGTGCGGGAGTTTGTGGAGGATTCGTCGCCGAACGCGTGGGCGAAGTTGATTGATCGATTGTTGGCTTCGCCGCATTACGGGGAGCGGTGGGGGCGGCACTGGATGGACGTGGCGCGGTATGCCGATTCGAATGGCTACGAGCATGATTTCGACCGGCCGAATGCGTGGCGGTATCGGGATTATGTGATTCAGTCGTTCAACAAGGACACGCCGTTTGATGTGTTTTTGACGGAGCAGTTGGCTGGGGACGAGATGGGCGAGCGGAGTTATGACCGGCTGATTGCAACGGCGTTTTTGCGGAACTACGCGAAGGTGGGGTTCCGGGAGAAGGACAATCCGCAGTTCCGGTATGAGTATCTGGACGACATGATCGCGACGTTGGGGCGCGGTGTGATGGGCGTTACCGTGCAGTGCGCGCGGTGCCATAATCACAAGTTCGACCCGATTGGGCAGGCCGACTATTACCGGCTGCAGGCTTCGCTGTGGGGCTACGTGGAGGTGGATCATCCGTTGACTCCGGAGGCGGAGGCGAAGGCGTATGCGGCGAAGATGGCGTTCATTGCCGAGCAGACCAAGCCGCTGCGGGATGAGATTAAGCTGCTGGAGCAGCCGTACCGGGACGTGCTGCTGACGGCGAAGTACAAGAAGTGGCCGGAGCATATTCAGAAGGCGGTGTTTACGCCGGAGAAGGACCGCACGCCGGGGCAGGTGTTGCTGGCCAATCAGATTATTCGCACGACGGCTGTTTCGCCGGTGGAGATTGACCGGGCTATGGCGGCGGCGGACCTGGCGAAGAAGCGCACGTTGGAGGCACGGATCCGCGAGATTGAGAAGACGCGGCCGAAGGCGATTCCGGTGGCGATGGGCGTGACCGATGGCGACTATCGATTGACGCCCGATGGCGCGGGCGACGAGCCGGCGCCGGGCAAGGGGATTACGCGGGAGAAGATTGAGGGCTCCTTCCTGGCCGACGGTACGAAGCCATACGTCGCGCCGCCGTCGCACTTTTTGCATGGGGGCGACCAGGGGAGCAAGGGGTCGGAAACGGCGCCGGGGTTTGTGGCGGTGCTGGATGATGGGACGACGCCGCCGGCGTTGCCACCAGCGGATGGGCGCACGTCGGGGCGGCGGCTGGCGCTGGCGAAGTGGTTGACTTCGGGCCGGCATCCAACCACGGCGCGCGTGATGGCGAACCGGATCTGGCATCACCATTTCGGGCGCGGGATTGTGACGACGCTGGATAACTTCGGCAAGACGGGCGAGGCGCCGACGCATCCGGAACTGCTGGATTGGCTGGCGGTGGAGTTCGTGGAGAAGGGCTGGAGCATGAAGCAGATGCACCGGCTGCTGATGTCGAGCGAGGCGTACCAGATGTCGAGCCAGTGGGCGACGGAGAAGCACCTGCTGACGGACGCCGATAATCTGCTGTGGTGGCGGTACCGGCCGCAGCGGCTGGAGGCAGAGATTGTGCGGGATAACATCCTGGCGGTGTCGGGCGGGTTGAACAAACAGATGGGCGGGGTGGCGGTGTTTCCGGAGTTGTCGCAGGAGATTCTGGCGTCGATGGATAAGGGCGTCTGGCGGAACACGAAGGACGGGCCGGAGGTGTGGCGGCGGTCGGTGTATGTGTATCGGAAGCGCGGGTTGCCGCTGCCGTTTTTCGAGGTGTTTGATTTGCCGGATCAGAACCTGACCTGCGGGCGGCGGAACGTTTCGACGGTGCCGACGCAGGCGTTGACGCTGATGAACAACGAATGGGTTTTGAAGCAGGCGGCGCGGTTTGCCGATCGCGTGGCGACCGAGGCCGGACCGGACGCGGCGGCGCAGGTGACGCGGGCGTATGAGCTGGCTGTGGGGCGGAAGCCGACGGCCGAGGAGTTGCGCGTGGGCGAGACGTTTTTGCGCACCCGGACGATGGGGGATTTTGCGCACGTGGTTTTGAATTTGAACGAGTTCATTTACTTGCGGTGAGTATGGATACCAACAAATTGCCGAAGGGCTTTGCGTCGCGGCGGAATTTCCTGTTCGAGGCGGGGCAGGGATTGAGCGGCGTGGCGCTGGCGTGGATGCTGGGCCAGGACGGCGCGCTGGGCGCGACGGCGTGCGGCGGGACGGAGATGGTGACGTCGCCATTCCTGCCGAAGAAGCCGCATTTTGCGCCGCGGGCGAAGCGGGTGATCTCGTTATTCATGAGCGGCGGCGTGAGCCAGATGGACACGTTTGATCCGAAGCCGGCGCTGACGAAGTACGCCGGGCAGCCGCTGCCGGGGAAGGGCGATGTGGTGGTGCGGCAGGGTCACCCGGGGCCGTTGATGCCGTCGCCGTTTCAGTTTCAGAAGTATGGGCAGGGCGGGCTGGAGATATCGGAGCTGTTTCCGCATGTGGCCAAACATGCCGATTCGCTGGCGGTGATCCGGTCGTTGAAAGGCCGGTCGAATGACCACGTGATGGCGCACTACGAATTGTCGAGCGGGACTATTCGAATGGGGTGGCCATCGGTGGGTTCGTGGGTGACGTATGGGCTGGGTTCGGAGAATCAGAACCTGCCGGGTTTTGTGGTGATCTATGACGCGCGGGGCGGCCCGTTCGGCGGGCCTTCGAACTGGAGCGCGGGCTACATGCCGGCGGCGTATCAGGGGACGATTTTCCGTTCGGCGGGCGATCCCATTTTCGACCTGAAGCCGCCGCAGGGCGTGGCGGAGGAGCAGATGAAGGGGCGGCTGGCGCTGTTGGAACAGTTGAACAAAATGGACCTGGAGAAGAACCCGGGGAACTCGGAGCTGGCGGCGAGGATATCGGCGTATGAGCTGGCGTTCCGGATGCAGGGGTGCGCGCCGGAAGCGGTGAACGTGGAGAGCGAAAGCGACGCGACGAAGAAACTGTACGGCATAGGCGATCCGATCACCGGGCCGTTCGGGCGGCAGTGCCTGATCGCGCGGCGGCTGGCGGAGCGGGGCGTGCGGTTCATTCAGCTGTATCATGGCGGGCTGGGCAATCAGAACACCGATACGTGGGACGCGCATGGGAATGTGAAGGAGAATCATACGCAGCACGCGGCGGAGACGGATCTGCCGATTGCGGGGCTGTTGACGGATTTGAAGGCACGCGGATTGTTGGAGGATACGTTAGTCATTTGGCAGAGCGAGTTCGGGCGGATGCCGATTTCGCAGCGCGGGCTGGGGCGCGATCATAACCCGGGAACGCAGAGCCTGTGGATGGCCGGCGCGGGCATTCGCGGGGGGCAGGCGGTGGGGGCATCCGATGAGTTCGGGTATTTGGCGGAACAGCAAGTGATGACGGTGCATGACTTACATGCGACGATGTTGCACTTACTCGGGATGGATCATACGAAGCTGACGTTTTCCTATCAGGGGCGGCAGATGCGGTTGACCGATGTCTATGGGGACCCGGTGAAGCAACTGATCAGTTAGAATGTCTCGCATGTTTCCCTTTGTGGCTGGCGCGCACTTTGAGACGGCGAATGTCCGGAACCTGTTATTGGCTTCGGGCGTGGAAGTGTCGGAGGCGATGTGCCTTGGAATTGGAGGCGGCATCGCGGCGGGGTATCAGTTCTGTCCCTCGGTGCAGAACTACCATTCGCTGGCGTCGTCCGGCGCTCAGTTCATTCCGCGCGTGAAGCTGATGACCACGAATGGGGCGTGGTATCGTGACACGTTTTCGCGCTTGGGCGTGGCGATGGACGTGCGGGAGAGCGCGGGAAAGAAGGCCGCGCGGGAGAACCTGGAGGCGGGGTTGGCGGCGGGTAAGATGGTGGTGGCGTGGACGACGCCGTTGGGGCTGGCGTTGACACAGAACTGGACGGCGACGTGCGGCATGTACACGGTGCTGGTGCGGGAGGTGGCCGGAGATGTGGTTCGCTATAGCGACCACGTGTCGGTGCGGGAAATGGGGCTGGCGGAGTTTACGGCGGCGCGGGATCGAGTGTGTTCGTTCAAGAACCGTACGATGACGGTGACGGTGGGGAAGAAATTGGACTGGAAGGGGGCGGTGCGCGCGGGTTTGCAGGAGACAGCGGGGGACTTTGTGAAGCCGCGGCTGGGGACGTTTAACCTGCCGGGGTTGAAGGAAGGCGTGGCGGTGATTACGGGGAAGGGGAAGCGGGCGTGGCCGGTTTTGTTTCCGGGGAAGTTGGTGTTGCTGCCGATGCGGGATTTGTATGAGTCGATTGAGTTGGGTACGGGCGGGGGCTTGATGCGGCCGTTGTATGCGGCGTTTTTGGAAGAGGCGGCGGAGCTGTTGGGGAAGGTGGAGTTGTCGCGGGTGGCTGGGTTGTACCGGGAACTGGGGGCGGAGTGGACGGGCTTCGCGAATTTTCTGCTGCCCAAGCCATTCGCGGAGACAAAGAAGGCGATGGGTCGGCTGGCTACGGGGGATACGGGGCAGGTGGAGCGGCTGCAGCGACTGCGGGAGTCGGCGTTTCCGTGGGATGACGCCCAGGTGGGGTTGTTTCTGGAGGAGTTGGCGGGGCGATTGGGGGCTCTCTATGAACGGGAGGTGACGGTTGCGAGGGAACTCGTTGAGGTGGTCGGGAAAGTCTGAGATAAGGAATTGGGTGGTCCTGGTCGATACATAGACCGAGGACAAAATGCGACGGCTACCGGTTCCGCCCACTGGCAGGGAAAGACATTTCGGCGACGATGAGATTATCGTCAGCAAGACAGATGCGCGGGGCATCATCACGTACGCGAACGAAGTGTTCCTGCGCGTGGCGGGGTACACGGAGGCGGAGGTGTTGGGGCAGCCGCACAATCTGATCCGGCATCCGGATATGCCGATGTGTGTCTTTCAACTCCTGTGGGATACGATCGGGTCCGGGCGCGAGATTTTTGCTTATGTCGTCAACCAGGCAAAATGCGGGGATCACTATTGGGTGTTGGCCCACGTGACGCCGACGTATGACGCGCAGGGCAAGATAATCGGTTATCACTCCAATCGGCGTACGGCGCATCCGGATGCGGTGAAGACGATTTCGGGAATCTATCGGGACCTGTTGCGGATTGAGGCGGCGCAGTCGAACAGCGATGCGGCGATCAAGGCCGGGGTGGCGCATCTGGTGAAGACGCTGGAGAGCGTGGGGATGAGCTACGACGAGTTCGTGTTCTCTCTGGAGGTTGTTCATGCGTAATGTGCAAGTCGCCGAGGTGACTTTGGAAGACGTCGTCTCTATGTGCGAGATTGCGGCCCAGGGGGATCTGGAGCCGCGGCTACGGAACGATCAGCCGGATCCGCAGATGCGACGGCTGGTGGTGTCGATTAATCACTTGCTGGATATGGTGGACTCCTATGTCCGCGAGTCGGAGGCGGCGTTGGAGCACGCCAGCAACGGGAAGTACTTCCGGAAGATGCTTGTGCGCGGCATGCGGGGGCGGTTTCAGCACGCGGCCAAGATCATCAACGCCGGTGTGAAACGGATGGGGGATCAGGCGAAGTCGCTGGCGGAGATGGAGTCGTCGCGGCAGAAGGCGGCCGGACAGGTGGAGGGGAGTCTGCGGAAAGTGGCTGAAGAGGTGGGGCGCTCGGCCGAACGGATTCGGACGATGGCGAGCGACCTGGCGTATGGCGCTGAAGCGGCGTCGGAACGGAGCGACGCGGTGCGCGGGGCGGCGGCGCACATGTCGACGAATGTGGAGGTTGTGGCCTCGGCGACGGAGCAGCTGGCAGCCGCGATCCGGGAAGTCGAAAAGCAGACGAGCGATTCGGCCCAGGTAACGCGGAAGGCGGAGCAATATGCCGGGCACACGAAAGAGGTCATGTCGGCGTTAATGGATGCCTCGCGCCGGGTTGGCCGGGTGGTGAAGCTGATTTCGCAGATCGCCGAGCAGACGAATCTGTTGGCGCTCAACGCGGCGATTGAGGCGGCCCGGTCGGGCGGGGCGGGGAAGGGCTTCGCGGTCGTGGCCTCGGAAGTGAAGTCGCTGGCGCGAAAGACCGGGCAATCGACGGAGGAGATCGGCGCCGAGATCAGCGCGATTCAGCGTACGGCCGAAGAGGCGGGTGAGGCGATTCAAACGATTTGCGAGACAATCCAGCGGCTGGCTGCGATCTCGGCGGCGATTTCCGCCGGCATGAACGAGCAGCGGACGGCGACGGCCGAAATCAACAGCAGCATTCACTCCACGGCGAAAGAGACGCGGGGGGTGTCGGAGAGTATTGAGCTGGTGAGTAGTTCGACCAGGAAGACCACGGAAACCGCTGCCGAGTTGTTGGATGCGTCGGCCCAGATGGGCGATCATGCCGAGGAACTGCATCGGGCCTTGGAAATGGTGTTGGCGACGATGGCGAAGTGATCAGGCGATCATGCTGAGGGCGCCTTCGAGCTCCGAGCGCGTATGGGCATCACCGGTTCGCTTGGTGGCTTCGATGCCGGCCTTATAGAGTTCGGCGGCGTCGGCGAGCTTGCCCAGCTTCTCGAGCGTCTGTCCGCCATGAAAATAGGCCGCACAGTAGTTGGCGTCGTTCGCGATGACCGCCTTAAATTCGGTAACCGCAGCTTCGAGGTCGCCGTTGTTGGCGTGATCGAGGGCCAGACCGTAGCGGGCGAAGGAGTTCTTTGGATCCTGTTCGAGCAAGGCTCGCAGGGCGTTGGCGCGTGCACTCATCCCTCCATGGTAACTGGCGCGGGTACACTCAAAGAAGATATGTCGGAAGAACTGCAGGGACGCCCCGTTCGGGACTCGATTTCGGAGATGTCGGAATTCGCGTTGCCGAATGACGCTAATACGCTGGGGACGCTGTTTGGCGGCAAAGTGATGTCGCTGGTGGATCTCGCTGGCTCGCTCGCCGCGGTGCGGCATGCGCGTGGCCCGGTGGTGACGGCGTCGGTCGACTATATGACCTTCCTCCACCCCATTCACATCGGCCAGCTCGTGATCCTGCGATCGCAGGTGAACCGGGTGTTCCGGACCTCGATGGAGGTTGGGGTGAAGGTATTCGTGGAGGACTTGCGATCCCGGGAGGTCAAACACACCTCGTCTGCCTACCTGACATTCGTCGCCATCGACAAGGCTGGCAACAAGGTGCCGATTACGCCGGCGATTCCGGAGTCAGACGAAGAATTACGCCGATTCGAAGATGCCGGGGAACGTCGCCGGCATCGCTTGGAAATGAAAGCGCGGACGACGAATCAGGCGTAGCCGCAGCCCTAGTCGCCCACTTTGTACATGTACTTGATGTTGGCTTTGAACAGCAGCAGGTTGGGCGCGCCTTCGCGATTCACTTTTAAACAAGTCCTGTCGTACCACTCGATTACGCCTTGAATCACTTCCCCATCGGTGAGTGAGATGACCATGGGCGTCTTCGCCTGCATCTGCTTCATGTAATAGAAGTTCTCGGCGTTGGTCTGGTCCGGCGGAACCGGTTTTTTGTTGGCGACGGGGGGGCGGGATACAGGCATGTTGTCTTTCAAGAGTAAGAGATGGACGAAAAATGGGCCGGAACGTTACGTCCGGTAAGGTACTTCTTCCAGCAACTTCGGGCCGAATATGTTTACGTTTATGAATTTCCGGAGCGCTTTGGAGGGAATCGAGAATCGTTAACTAACGTTATTGAACCATACCGACTCCGGGGGGGCAAGCCGCGCGATTTACCGCCGAAGTTCGACCACCCAGGCATCCAAAGCAATCCCTCGCTGGATGTTACGGCGCAGGAGATCGAGAAGTTCATCTGTTTTCCGGACGGCCTTGCGAATCCATTCAAATTCAATGACGCGCGATAATCCTTCGAGTTCCCTTTGTATATCAAAATTCTTCAGGGGTGCGCCAGGGTTGTATCGGATCCAGAGGAGGTCCTCCAACAGGAGGTAAAGCACTTTCAGGTAGTTTTCGAGTTTTTCGCTGCGGGCGGCGGCGAGGGCTTCCGACTGCTTGGCCCAATCAGCCCAAGGCAGCACGCCCGCAGCAGCCCCTAGAAGGGCCAGCATGGCGGCACGGCGCTTGTCGTAGGCGGCCAGGTCAATCGACAGCGCTGCGCCGGGGCTGCCGGCGGCCAGCGCGATGCGCCGCTTGGCCTGATCGAGATTCTTCAAGGTGGCAAAGTCCTGCATCTCGCCGGGGGTGAGCCGGGACAGGTACAACGGCACCGACCGGGATCGAATGGTGGGCAGCAGATCGTACGGATTGCTCGCCGTGCAGACGATGATCAGGTAGGGCGGGGGCTCCTCCAGAATCTTGAGCAAGGAGTTGGCCGCCTGCTCGTTGGCACGGTCGATCTGATCGATCAGGAAAATGCGGTGGCGGCCCTTGAGCGGGGCGAACTGGGCACGGTCCTTGAGCGCGCGCATCTGTTGGATGGAGATCTGGCGGAGCGGGCCTTCGGGGCAAAACGTCACGAAATCCGAGTGCGACTGGAACATCAGCGGATCGTCGCCGCGCTTGTCGGCGGGCATCTTTTCCCGCTCCAGGAGCCGTTCGATGTTGTGCGGAAGGCTGAGGTCGTCCTTCTCGATATTCTCCGCGTGGCCCAGCAGCCGCGCGCCGAAGCGGCGGGCGAGCGTCGCTTTCCCGATGCCTTCCGGGCCGGACAGGAGGATGGTCTGCGGAATCCGCCGGCCCCCGATCATCTCTTCGAGGACGGCCGCGGCGGTGGTGTTGCCGTAGAAATTCTCAAACATGGACGGACCCCTTGCTCAGCGAGTGGGCCGCGATGTGGGTTTCGACGGCGGCCCAGATATCGGCATGCACCCTCTCGATGGACTGGGCGGCGTCGATTCGGCGTATCCGGCCCGGCTCATCAACAGCCAGGGCGGCGTAGGCGTCGTACACCCGGTCGTGGAACTCGGCGGCTTCGTTGTCGATGCGGGTTTCGTCGGTCTGGCCGGCCGCGGCGTGCTCGGCGTTGCGCGCGTGGGCCCGGGCCAGCCCGATGGCGCGGTCGATATCCAGATAAATCGTCAGGTCCGGCGCCGTGGGGCCGCAGGCGAACTGGTGGAGCTCCCCGATCACATCCATGGGCAGGCCGCGGCCTGCACCTTGGTAGGCGACCGTCGAATCCGTGTAGCGGTCAGAGACGACGACACGGCCAGCGGCGAGCGCCGGGCGGATCCACTCGTCCACATTCTGGGCGCGGCAGGCGAAGTACAGCAGCAACTCCGCGCGGCTGGACAGCTCCTTGTTCGCACTATCGAGCAAAATCCGCCGGATCTGCCGCCCAATTGGCGTGCCGCCGGGCTCTGCGGTCTCCAGCACGTCGTAGCCCTCCGAGCGGAGCCGCTCAATCAGCAGGCGCATCTGCGTAGTTTTCCCGCTTCCGTCCATGCCCTCGAACGACAGGAACAGCCCGGGGCGCAGCGTCTCAGTCATAGACAAAGTGCAACACCTTCTTCAGGTCTTCCCAGGCTTCGCGTTTGGCGTTCTGGTTGTACGGGCGGAGCAGATACGACGGGTGATAGGTCACCATCACCGGTACGTCGCCCCACTTGTGCCAATTCCCGCGGAGCTTCGTCACGCCCTCCTTCGTCCCCAGCACGGCCTTCGCCGCGGTGGAGCCCAACGCACAAATGGCCTTCGGCTTGATCGCCGACAACTGGCGGAACAGGAACTGGCCGCAGATCTCCATCTCGTCCGGCTGCGGGGCGCGGTTTTCGGGCGGACGGCATTTGACGACGTTGCAAATGAAGACGTCGGCGCGCGTGATGGCGAGGCCCTCTTTCGACGCGGTGCCGTCGATCATCTGCGTCAGCAACTGGCCGGCGCGGCCGACGAAGGGTAGCCCGCTGGCATCCTCATCGGCGCCCGGGCCTTCGCCGACGAAGACCAGCGGCGAACGCTCGTTGCCGGAGCCGAAGACGATCTTGTTCCGGCCTTCGCAAAGGCGGCAGCGTTTGCAATCGCCGATGTCGGTGCGGATCTGGTCCAACGAGTCGTTCTCGGGGGCGAGCGGGATAAGGTCGATCTTGGGAGGTTGGGCCATGAGGGGTATGGGTGTGGGGGCGAACGCGGGTCGTGCCAGCGGCGGCGGAGGAGGGGGCACGCGGGCCGCCTTCGATGGCATCGGCGGCAGATCGTCGAATGTCAAAGGCGCATCGTCAAACGGAGCGGGTGCCGGCCGCTGCATCGCCGGCTGCGGCTTGGGCGTGCGCGGCGGCATCGGCGGCAACTGGTCGAAGCTCAGCGACGGCTCGGGCTCGGCCTCCACCGGCGCCGCGGCCACCAACTGGCTCCCACGCCGGTAGACGGACTTGATGCCCAGGTCCTGGTAGAACTCAAGGATGCGCCGGATCTCTTCGGGGCTCATGCTCTTGTTATTGTGACGCGTGCAGGGCCAGCCGCAAACGCAGGGCGTGATCAAAAATGGTATGCGCGATCTCGCGCTTGGTCGCCCGCGCCACCGGAACCGTCTCCCCGGTCGACATCACCAGCGTCACTTCATTCAAATCCGACTCAAAACCCGTGCCCGCCACGTTGACGAAATTACCCACCACCATATCGGCCTTCTTCGTCTGCATCTTCCGACGCGCCTCCGCCACCATATCGTTCGTCTCGGCGGCAAACCCGATCAACAACCGGTCGCCCTTCCGCGCGCCCACTTCGGCCAGAATATCGGGCGTCGGATCCAGGTCCAGCGACAGTCGCGTGGCCGTCTTCTTAATCTTGTTCGGCGACACGTTCGCCACGTGGTAATCGGCCACAGCGGCGGATTTGATGATGATGCTCGCCTCGTCCATCCGCCCCACAATCGCGTCGCGCATCTCGTGCGCCGATCGCACGTCGACGATCTCCACACCCGGCGGTACGGGAATATGCACCGGTCCGCTCACCAGAATCACGCGCGCCCCGCGGGCCGCCGCGGCCTCCGCCAGCGCGTACCCCATCTTGCCCGAAGAACGGTTCGTAATATAGCGCACCGGGTCCAGCGGTTCCTGCGTTGGCCCCGCCGAAATCAGCACCACCTCGCCGCTCAAATCATCCCGGTTCAGCGCCGCCGCGTTCACGGCGGCAACGATCTGGTCCAACTCCGCCAACCGCCCCGGTCCCACCGTCCCACAAGCCAACTCGCCCGCGTCCGGCCCCACAATCCGGTGCCCCCGCGCGCGCAGCGTCGCCATGTTGGCGACCGTCGCCGGATGGTTCCACATGTTCGTATTCATCGCCGGCGCCAGCACCACCGGCCCCGCGAACGCCAAATACAGCGTCGACAAAAAATCATCCGCCAGCCCGTGCGCGAACTTCGCCAGCAAGTCGGCGGTCGCCGGGGCGACAACCAGCACCTGGTTCTCCTGCGCCACCTGAATGTGTTCCACGGAACTGGCCAGGATCTCGTCGGCCGAACGATTCCCAAACAGATCGGTGATCACCTTCCGCCCGGTCAACGCGGCGAAGGTGAGTGGCGTAATGAACTCGCATGCCGAACGAGTGAGAACTGGGTTGACCGTATATCCCTGGCGCATCAGCGACCGAGCTAACTCGGCCGCCTTGTAGGCGGCGATGCCACCGCCTACGCCAAGGACGACATGCATAGCGGGGCCTTACTTGGTAACGGCGCGGGCAGCCAGCGCGGCATCGCGAATCGGGTCTTCGTACTGCACGAGACCGCGACGCACTTCTTCCAACGCCGTGACGGTGGCCTTGCGCGACGTCGTCGGCAGGAACGACCGGGCGCCGCCCTGGATCTGGCGGGCGCGCTTGGCGGCCACGATGATGTAGCGGTAGGTGGACGATTCCGAATCGTCGGGAATGGAGTGGTGCGCGTTGCGAGTTGTGGTATCCGGCATATGTCTTTCTACGGTCTACTTCTGAAACGAAGCAAGAATTGGTCCCAGAGCTGCTTCCATCCGCCCCCGGCGCGATCGCTCGGCGATGAAGATGGACCGCAACCGGGAGTAGGCTTCTTCCAGATTGTCGTTAACGATTACGAACTGATACCGGTCGACGTGGGAAACATCTTCCACTGCTTGACGGAGCCGGCGATGAATAGCAACCTCGTCCTCCGTACCGCGGGATCGTAGGCGCCGTTCCAGTTCGGCAAAACTCGGCGGGGTCACAAAGATGTAAACAGCTTCGATACCCTTCTCCTGTAATTGTCGCGCACCCTGGACTTCGATGTCGAGGAGCAGGTCCTGCCCCAAATTCTGGGCCTCCTCGAATTCGTGCCGGTTAGTGCCGTACATATTGCCCGAAAACTCGGCATATTCAAGGAAACGGCCCGATTTCACGTCCGCCTGGAACTGCTCCCGCGAAATGAAATGGTAGTTAACGCCGTCAATTTCCCCAGGCCGCGGGCCCCTCGTCGTGCTGCTGACCGAAAATCGGATGGCCTGCAGATCGTCCAGGATGCGGCGGATGAGGACGGATTTCCCGGCGCCCGATGGGCCCGAGATGACAAAAAGTGTGCTCATTCTAAGTTCAGCGACTGCTCCCGGATCTTCTCGATATCTGCCTTGATACCAAGCGCGGTCTCGGTGATGGTCAACCCCTGTTCGCCGATTCCGTTCGTCTTCGAAAGCATCGTATTCGTCTCGCGGTTCATCTCCTGCAGCAGGAAGTCCAGCTTCTTGCCCACCTCGCCCCCACCGTTCAGCAGCTTCGCCAACTGCTCCGTGTGGATCTCCAACCGCGCGATCTCTTCCCCAATATCACTCCGGTCGGCCAGCACCGCCGCCTCCTGCGCAATGCGCTGCGGGTCCAGTTGCGCGCCGCTCAGGATGTCGGCCAGCCGCTCCTTCATCCGCGCCTGAAACGCCGGCATCGCCCGCGACCGGATGTCTTTCACCACCGCGACAGCCGCCCGAATATGCGCATTCCGGTCCAACAACACCGCCAACGTGTCCATACCCTCCCGCTCCCGGAATACGTTCAACTCCTTCACCGTGTCCTCCGTCAGCTGGCACAGGAACTGCTCCATGCTCGCCTCCGGATCGCGGTCCGTCCCCGGTCCCAGCATGCCCGGCAACCGCAGCGCGGTGGCCAGATCGGGCTCCGCCGCAATCCGGTGCCGGTCCGCCGCCGCGCGCCACGCGGCCACGTAGCCGTCCAGCATCGCCACGTTCAATTGCGCCTCGCCGTCGTTCGCGTTGCGCTTATAGGAGGCGCGCACCTCCAGGTGCCCGCGCGATACCAGGCGCCGGATCACGTTGCGAATCGAATGCTCGTACGGGTCAAAATCCGGCGGCAAGTGGAAGTGGATATCCAGCCCCCGGTGATTCACCCCCTTGATGCTGAGGACCACCTCCCCGTCCGGGGAGGAGCGTCGAACGCGGGCATATCCGGTCATACTGCGAATGGCCATGGGGAATTCCTATTATGAATTACCTGTTTCCAGGAATTGCAGTTCGTGGAGCCGTTGATAAATGCCGCCGGCCTGCACAAGGTCTTCGTGCGTCCCGGTTTCCACAATGCGGCCCCGGTCCAGTACGACAATCTTGTTCGCCCGGCGAATCGTGGACAGGCGATGGGCAATCACGATCACCGTGCGCCCTTCAATCAAATTGGCCAGTGCCTTCTGCACCAGCACTTCACTTTCCGTGTCCAGATGCGACGTCGCTTCGTCCAGAATCAGGATCGGCGCGTTCTCCAGCAACGCCCGCGCAATGGCAATCCGCTGCCGCTGCCCGCCGCTCAGCCGCGCGCCCCGCTCGCCGATCATCGTCTGGAACCCGTCCGGCAGCTGTTCAATAAACTCCAGCGCCAGCGCGTTCTTCGCCGCCTCGCGAATCTCTTCCTCGCTCGCCCCCGGGCGCCCATAGCCAATGTTGGCCGCCAGCGTGGTGTTGAACAGAAACGTGTCCTGCGCCACAATGCTGATCTTCGCGCGCAACGACGCCAACTGAATGTCGCGGACATCCGTGCCGTCAATCCGCACCGCCCCGCTCGTCGCATCGTAGAACCGCGGCACTAGCGACGCCAGTGTCGATTTCCCCGCGCCGCTCGGCCCCACCAGCGCCACAATCTGTCCCGCCTTCACTTCCAGGTCCACCCCGTCCAGCACCGCCGATTCCATCGCATTCGGGTACCGGAAGCAGATTTTCTCAAACGTGATCGCCCGCGTGAACCGCTTCAATTCCTTCGCGTCCGGCTTCTCCGCCACGCCAATCGCGCTGTCCAGATATTCGAACACCTTCTGCGATGCCCCCAGCGCCTGCTGGAAAATGTTGTGAATTCCCACCAGTCGCTTCACCGGCTCGTACAGCATCAGCAGCGCAATCACGAAACTGGTGAATTCGCCCGTGCTCATGTGCCCCTGCACAATCTGCGTCCGCGCATACGTCACCAACAGCACAATCGTCACCGCGCCCAGAAATTCAATCAACGGCGACCCGATCGCCTGCTGCGCCACATACTTCAAATTGCTCCGCCGCAGCCGCGTCGCGGCTTCTCGGAAACGGTTCGATTCGAAGTGCTCCGCGCCGAACGATTTCACCACCTGGTGCCCGCTGATCGTCTCCTGCAGAATCTGGTTCAGCTCCGCCGTATCGTCCTGCGCCCGCCGTGTCGAACGCCGAATCCGCTTGCCCAGCCGCGCCGTCGGCAGCATCACAATCGGCAGCACGGTCAGCGAAAATAGCGCCAATTTCCAGTCATTTTGCACAATCACAACCAGCAGTCCGATCGCGATAAACGTCTGCCGTAGCCAATCGGCCAGGATGTGCGACGTCGCCACCTGAATCTTATCGATGTCGTTCATGATCGACGACATCAGCTGCCCCGTCGAGTTGCTGTCGAAGAACTGTGCGTCCTGGCTCAGCACGCGGTCAAAAATATGCTGCCGCAAATCGGTCACCGCGCTCAGCCCCACGCGGTTGATCAGCAGGTTGCCGAAGTAATCCGCCAGCCCGCGCACGAAGAACGCAAACAGCACGGCCGACGCCGTCATGATCCACACGTCCTGAATCGACGCCGGTACCAGATCGTTCAAATTCAGCGTCCGGTTCACGTACGGAATATCGATGAGCTTGACGATCTTCTCCGTCGACGTCGGGTTCAACGCGCGATCAAAAATCGGCTTGATCAACAGCGCGATCAGCCCGTGCGCCGCGCCCGCGAACGCCATCAGCACCACGGAAGCCAATAACGACGGCGTGTACGGCCGCACATACCGGAAGATCCGCATCAACTCGTTCATGCGGCCACTCCCAACGCGTCAATCGCCGCCGCCACGTCGGCCGTCGCAATCCGGTCCATCGGCCCGCCCGCCACCAGCGTCCGCGCCGTCGCCCGCCACGGCGCCCAGATCACCGGGTCCGACTCGCCGAACAGCACCACCAGCGGCACGCCAAACGCCGCCGCGATATGCGCCGGCCCGCTGTCGTTTCCCACAAACAAACTCGCCGATTGCATCAGCACCAGCGTGTCCTTCAACGACGTGTTCACCTGCGTCCGGAACTCCGAAAACGCCGACAGATCATCCCCCGGCCCGCCAATGAATACCGGCTCCAAATTCCGCAGCGATCGCGCAATCTCCAGAAACCGCTCCGCCGGCCAGGATTTATGCACTGCCGAAGCCAGCGCATGAATCACCGCATACGGCTTCTCCGCCGGCACCATCGGCGCGAACAATCGCGCCCGCGGAATCTCCATCCGCCGCGCCCCCAGCCAGAACATGGCCGACGCCATATGCTCCGCCGTATGCACCGTGCGTTCCTCGCCCAATATCTCCTGCGCCCGCGGCACCCGCAGGTTGTAGATCGACGCGTTCCGAAAATGCCCAAACCCGGCCCGGTACCGCGCCGTCGACGCCACCGTCAGCCACATGCTCCGCGACCCGCCGTGGAAGTTAATCGTTAGCTTCGGATTCCAAATCAACGCCGCCGCGGGATGCGGCGGCAACACCGCGTTCACGTCCGGATTGCCGCGAAAAACATCGGCAAACCGGTCTTCCACCATCACCGCCACCCGCAGGTCTGGCCGGTGCTGTTTCAGGATGTGAATCGCGGGCGTCGTCAAAACACAGTCACCCAGCGAGCGAAGGCGGATGATAAGCACCTTCGCGCCACTGGGCAGTTGGTCGAGCAAAACTAGTCCTCTACGCGGGCTTCGTCAACAAGCATCACAGGGATGTCGTCGCGAACCGGATAGACCCGCTTGCACTCCGCGCACTTCAATCCGCTGCCATCGGGCTTCAGCGTAAGCGTAGCCTTGCAAAGCGGACAAACGAGAATTTCCAGTAGATCCTGACTGATTGCCATAGTGGAATTTCCAGTTTACGCCCTATTTGGCGAGAGCGGCGCGCGCCGCCGAAACAACGGCCAGAAACTGCCGCGAACGCTCTTCGAAAACTTCGTACGTGCCGGCCTTGATCGTCTCGGCGTCGATCAGCTCACTGCCCACCGCCACCGCCGCTGCCCCGGCCTTCAGGAAGTCCGCCGCCGTGTCCAGGTTCACCCCGCCCGTCGGGATCATGTCGATCTGCGGGAACGGCCCCTTCAGCGCCTTGATGTATTTCGCCCCGCCCATGTTCGAACACGGGAAAATCTTCACGAAATCGGCCCCGGCTTCCCATGCCGTCAGCACCTCGGTCGGCGTCAGCGAACCCGGGCAGATGATCTTCGAATACCGGTGCGCCACTTCAATCGTCGACACCTTCAGCGCCGGCGTCACCAGGAACTGCGCCCCGGCCAGAATGCAGGCGCGCGCCGTCTCCGGGTCCAGCACCGTACCGGCGCCCAGCACCATCTTGTCGCCCAG
>CAMATG010000018.1 GCA_945860645.1 Candidatus Sulfopaludibacter sp. SbA3
TTTGATGTTCGCCGTTAGCCAGCGGACGAGTTCGGCGCTGCCTTTGTCGGTGCGGACGCGGCCGATGGGGGTGTCGATCTGCTCGGTATCGGCGCGTTGGACGAGGGCGGAGAGCAGGAAAACGCCGGCGATGGCGCCGACGGGGATGACGGCCCAGCGGGCTTTGTTGAGAAAGCTGGCGGCGACAGGGTAAAAGAGCGGCGCGGCGAAGACCAAGTGGCCGACGTCGAAGCGCGGGGAGACGCCGGCGATCATCGACAGGCCGCAGACGCAGAAGTAGATGAGATTGCGGTCGCGGTTCTTGAGAACCAGCAGGCCGCAGAGCGGGGGGAGCCAGACGGGGAGCGTGAGACCGATGACGATCATGACGCGGATGATCCAATCGCCGGCGCCGGAGGCCCCTTCGAAAAGGGCCGGGTAGCCGCCGATGACTTCGCCATAGGCCATGCGGTTGGCTTCCGAGTAGTTGTTTTTTGCCCAGAGGAGATTGTCGATGAACGCGCCGAGGGACCCGGTGGCGAGGAGGGCGGCGACGCCGAGGGCGGCGCCTGTTGCTCCACCGGCGATGACGCGCCAGGGGGATTGCTTGATGAGCAGGGAGGCGGCGACGGCGGCGACGGCGGTGAGAGCGAGGATGGGGGTGGCCCAGACGGAAAAGGCGAGGAGGATACCGCCCAGGAAAGGACGGCCGCGCCAGATGGCGACGATGCCGAGGATGGCGTAGGTATCGGCGTCCCAGCGATGGTTGTTGGTCATCATGGCGGGGTCCGCCGTGTTCAGGGCGAGGAAAATGAAGGCGGCGATGGCGGCGGAGGCGGCGTCGGCCAGTTGGCGGGAGACGAAACAGACGATGGCGGTGAGGATGCCGATTTCGGCGGCGAGGATGAGATGGGCGGCGGCAAGGGAGACGCCGAATATCTTGAAGACCAGGGCGATCAGCCAGTACGACGCCGGGCCGGTGAGGCCGAAGAGATCTTTGTAAAGTACTTCGCCTTCGGCGATGCGGGCGGCGTGGGACAGGAAAATTCCCTCATCGTTGATCAAAATGAGGCGGTCCCCGGCGAGCCAGAAGACGAAAAGGGCGGAAATGAGGAAAACGGCGGCAACAAAATGCGCCGGACGGAGCGCGGGCATGCCCTTCTATCGGACGTTTGGTTGCCGGGGTTTAGTCGCACATGTTACCTTATAATTTACGGTCTTCGGGGTCACCCTCGAAACACCGCCGCCTAAACCCCACCAAGTACAAACAATGGAAGCCACGTTACACGCGCTCGGCGAGATCGTGTTGAAAGGTCTGCCGACGTTCTTCCTCCTGATTCTGCTGCACTTTTATTTGAAGCGAACGTTTTTCGCTCCCTTAGAAAAAGTGCTGGCGGAACGGTATGAGGCGACAACCGGAGCCCGGAAACAGGCCGAAAGCGCTATGGCGCGAGCCGAGGCGAAAGCCAAGGAATATGAAGAAGCAATCCGCAACGCACGGACCGAGGTCTACAAAGACAACGACGTGATGCGGAAAAAGTGGCGCGAAGAACAGACCGTCGTTCTGGCCAATGCCCGGGAGCGGGCCGATTCGCTGGTGAAGACCGCGAAGGCTGAGCTGGCCGCGGATGTTCGCGCGGCGCGGGAATCGTTGCAGGCTGAGAGTGAACGGATCGCCGACGGGATTACCGCCGCGATTTTGCGGAGGTCTGCGTGATGCGCCGGTTGGTTTTGATTTTGGCTGTTGGCGCCGTTGGCCTATTGGCGCAGGAGCATGGGGCTCCGGCGACTCCTCCGGCTGGTGAGCATGGGGCTCCCGCCGCTGCCGCTGAACACGGGGCTGCCGCGGGCGCGCATGGCGCACCGGCTGGCCATGGCGAAGCGGAACACAAGTCCGGCGGTCCGGCGGAAGTTTCGGTGTGGTGGAAGTGGGCGAACTTCGCGATTCTGGCCGGTGGTTTGGGCTACATGATTGCCAAGAACGCGCCCGCCTATTTCGCGACGCGGAACGAAGAAATTCGCAAGGGCCTGGAAGAAGGCGCCGAGTTGCAGCGGGAAGCCAATGCGCGGACGGCCGCGATGGAAGCCCGGTTGAAGAACCTGGAAGTGGAAATCAGCGAGCTGCGCGCGAAGGCCAAGAGCGAGATCGCCAGCGAAGGGGATCGCGTGCAGGCCGAGACGGCCGCCGCGGTTGCCAAGATTCAGGCGCACGCCGAGAACGAGATTGCCTCCGCGGCGAAGAACGAACGCGCGGTGTTGAAGACCTACGCCGCCGACCTCGCCCTGAAGATGGCGGAAGAGAAGTTGCGCGGGCAGTTGAGTTCGCAAGCCGATGCTGGGCTGATCCAGGGCTTCCTGAAAGGGTTGAACTAGCCGATGTCAGTGGCAATTGCATCCCGGTTTGCGCGCGCGCTGGCCGATATTCTGGTAGACAACGACGCGGCAAATGACGCCGTGGTGAAGTTGCGGGCTTTCGACGATCTGCAGCAGGGTTCGCCGGAGCTGAAGAACATTTTGATTTCGCCGGCTGTATCGGGGCGGAAGAAGAAGGCGGCCGTTTCGCGGTTTGCCGAGCAGATTGGCTTTTCGCCGCTGCTGAAGAATTTCATGTACGTGTTGATTGATCACCGGCGGACGGCGATGTTGGGAGAAATTCTGACTTCGCTCGAGTCGCAGCTGGACGAACGCCGGGGGATTATCCGGGCGCAAGTTCAGTCGTCGCGGCCGTTGGATGAAGCGCAGCGCCAGCAGATCGAAGCGGCGTTGGGCCGGGCGACTGGCAAACAGGTGTTCGGGCAGTATAAGGTAGACGAGGCGCTGATCGGGGGACTGGTCGCGCGCGTTGGATCCCGGGTATATGACGGTTCGGTGCGCGGCCAATTGCAGGCCATGCGTGTCCGTCTGGTGCGGTCTTAAGTCAGGTTTCTAGAGAAAACGTCACAGTATGGCTCAAATTCGGGCAGATGAGATCGCGCGAGTACTGCGCGAAGAGATAGAAAATTACGACCAGGCGGTCAACGTCTCCGAGACCGGTTCGGTCATTTCGGTGGGCGACGGTATTGCGCGTATTCACGGGTTGGAACTCGTGATGGCGGGCGAACTCATTGAGTTTGCCGGCGGCGTGACCGGCCTTGCGTTGAACCTGGAAGAAGACCAGGTGGGCGCTGTGTTGATGGGCGACTATCAGCACATCGGCGAAGGCGACGAGGTGAAACGTACGGGCCGCATTATGTCGGTTCCGGCGGGCGATGCGCTGATTGGGCGCGTTGTCGACGCCATCGGCGCGCCGATTGACGGCAAAGGGCCGATCAACACCACCGAGTTCAACCCGGTGGAGCGTTTGGCGCCGGGCGTCATCGACCGTAGCCCGGTTAAGGAACCGATGCAGACGGGCGTCAAGGCCATCGACGGCATGATCCCGATCGGCCGCGGCCAGCGCGAGTTGATCATCGGCGACCGTCAGACCGGTAAGACGGCGATCGCGCTCGACACCATCATTAACCAAAAGGGCGGCGACGTTATTTGTATTTACGTCGCGATCGGCCAGAAGCGTTCGACGGTGGCGCAGGTTGTGCAGACGCTGACCAACTACGGCGCGATGGAGTACACCATCGTCGTGGCGGCGACGGCGTCCGATCCGGCCCCGATGCAGTACATTGCTCCGTTCGCCGGTTGCGCGATGGGCGAGTACTTCCGCGACCGTGGCCAGCACGTCCTGATCATTTACGACGATTTGTCCAAGCACGCCGCGGCGTACCGCGAAATTTCGCTGCTGTTGCGCCGTCCTCCGGGCCGCGAAGCGTTCCCTGGCGACGTGTTCTACTTGCACAGCCGCCTGCTGGAGCGTGCCGCGAAGTTGAAGACCGGCGGTTCGCTGACCGCGCTGCCGTTTATTGAAACGCAGGCGGGCGACGTTTCGGCCTACATTCCCACGAACGTGATTTCGATCACCGACGGGCAGATCTTCCTGGAAGCCGATTTGTTCAACTCGAACATTCGCCCGGCCATCAACGTCGGTATCTCGGTGAGCCGCGTCGGCGGCGCCGCGCAGATCAAGGCGATGCGCCAGGTTGCCGGTTCGCTCCGTTTGGAACTTGCTCAGTATCGCGCGCTGGCTGCGTTCGCGCAGTTCGGCTCCGAACTCGACGCCGCTTCGCAGAAGCAGTTGAGCCGCGGCCAACGGTTGACGGAACTGTTGAAGCAGTCCCAGTTCCAGCCGCTGCCGGTGGAAAAACAGGTTCTCATTATCTACGCCGGAACTTCTGGCGCGACCGATGATGTCCCGGTGGAAGCCTGCCGCCGGTTTGAATCCGAACTCTACGCGTTCGTGGAGTCGGCGTATCCGAACCTGCTCCCCTCGATCAAAGCCAAGCGCGAGCTGACCGGCGAGATAAAGGAAGAGCTGGTCAAGGCGTTTAAAGACTTCAAGGGCCGATTCCAGGCGTAAGCCATGCCATCGTTAATCGACTTCCGCCGGCGAATTCGCTCGGTTAAAAACACGCAGCAGATCACGAAGGCCATGAAGATGGTCTCGGCGGCGAAACTGCGCCGCGCGCAAGAGGCTGTGATCGCGGCGCGGCCGTTTGCGAACTCGCTGCGGCAGATGCTGGCCAATGTGGCCAACGCGACGAAGGGCAGCGACACGGCGGCGGAGAACCCGCTGCTGGTGGTGCGGCCCGAGGAGCGGGTGTTGGTGATCATCATCAACGCCGACCGCGGACTGGCCGGGGCGTTCAGCACCAATATCAATCGGGGCGCGCAGAAGTTCCTTACGGACGACAAAGCGGGCAAGACGATTGAGATTGAGGCTGTGGGCAAGAAGGCGCGCGACTACTTCCGCCGCCGTGGCTTCACGATTGCCGGCGAGATGATGAACGTGACCAAGGCTCCCAAGTATGCCGATGCGGCGACGTTGGGGCGCAAGGTTGTGGAGCGTTACTCGAATGGCGAAGTGGACGCTGTGTACCTCGTCTACAACGAATTCAAAAGCGTGATGGCGGCCCGTTTGGACATCGTGCAACTGCTGCCGGTTCCGCTGCCGCAGGAACAGGCGAGCGTGGACTACATTTTTGAACAGCCGGCGGAGGAACTGCTGGCGACGCTGCTGCCGCGTTATGTGGAAGTGGCGATTTATCGGGCGATTCTGGAGTCGACCGCGGCCGAGCATGCCGCGCGTATGACGGCGATGGATTCCGCATCCTCGAATGCCGCCGATGTGATTGAACGGCTGACCTTGTACATGAATCGTGTACGCCAGGCCAGCATTACCCGCGAAATTATTGAAGTCGTGAGCGGCGCTTCGGCGCTCGACTAGAGCGCGTCAGAGCGCAAGGAGTTTTGATCGAACCATGTCTACCGCATCAACAGCCGCCGGCAAAGTAATTCAGGTCGCCGGACCCGCTATCGATATTCAGTTTCCGGAAGGGCACATCCCGCCGATTCGTACGGCGATCCGGATCACCAGCGAAGGCTTTAACGCTCCCACGCCGATCGACATCATCTGCGAAGTGGCGCAACACATTGGCGAAAACCGCGTCCGCACGATCGCGTTGCAGCCGACCGAAGGCATGGTGCGCGGGATGAAGGCGATCAGCCTGGGCGCGCCGGTGATGGTGCCCGTTGGACCGGAAACGCTGGGCCGTGTGTTGAACGTCATCGGGCAGCCGGTGGACGAGATGGGTCCGGTGAACGCGAAGAAGCATTACCCGATTCACCGCTCCGCGCCCTCGTTCGACGAGCAGGCAACGTCGCAGACGATGCTTGAAACGGGCATTAAGGTCATCGATTTGGTCGAACCTTATTTGAAGGGCGGCAAGATCGGGTTGTTCGGCGGCGCCGGCGTCGGCAAGACCGTCGTCATCATGGAGCTGATCAACAACATCGCGACGAACCACGGCGGTGTGTCGGTGTTCGCCGGTGTGGGCGAGCGCACCCGTGAGGGGAACGATCTCTGGTTGGAAATGCAGGAGTCGGGGATTGTGGATCCGTCCGACTACACGAAGTCGAAAGTGGCCCTTATTTACGGCCAGATGACCGAGCCGCCAGGCGCCCGCCTGCGCGTGGGCCTGACCGGGCTGACCGTCGCCGAATACTTCCGCGACGAAGAAGGCCAGGACGTGCTGCTGTTCGTGGATAATATTTTCCGCTTCACGCAGGCCGGTTCGGAAGTGTCGGCACTGTTGGGCCGCATGCCTTCGGCCGTGGGTTACCAGCCGAACCTGGCTTCGGAAATGGGCGAACTGCAGGAACGCATTACGTCGACCAAGAAGGGTTCGATTACGTCGGTGCAGGCCATTTATGTGCCCGCCGACGATTACACCGATCCGGCTCCGGCAACGGCGTTTACCCACTTGGACGCCACGACGAATCTTTCGCGCGACATCGCCTCGCTGGGTATCTACCCGGCCGTGGATCCGCTGGCTTCGACCTCCCGTATTCTGGACCCGCAGGTGTTGGGCGAAGAGCACTACGGTTGCGCCCAGCGCGTGAAGCAGATTCTGCAGCGCTACAAGGACTTGCAGGACATCATCGCGATTCTCGGTATCGACGAATTGTCGGAAGACGATAAGCAGACCGTGTCGCGCGCCCGTAAGATCCAGAAGTTCCTGTCGCAGCCGTTTCACGTGGCCGAGCAGTTTACCGGCTTCAAGGGCAAGTACGTGAAGCTGGCCGACACGATCAAGGGTTTCACGGAAATCTGCGACGGCAAGTACGACGATCTTCCGGAACAGGCTTTCTACATGGTCGGCACGATCGAAGAAGTGATCGAAAAGGCCGAGCAGATGAAGAAGGGCAACTAGGACCCGCATATGGCGGAAACGTTCGAACTCGAAGTGGCAACTCCGGACCGTCTGCTGGTAAAAGACCGGGTGGCGGAGGCTCAGATTCCCGCGCTAAACGGGTTTCTGGGCGTGCTGCCGGAACACGCCCCGCTGCTGTCGGAACTGGGCAGCGGCCTGCTGTCCTACGTGATCGGTGGCAAGTCGCATTCGGTGGTTGTGTCCGGCGGTTGGGTGGAAGTGCAGCCCCACGGGACACGCGTGCTGGCGAAGACGGCGGAGCGGCCGGACGAGATCGATTTGAAGCGCGCCCAGGAATCCCTGGACCGTGCGGAGCGGCGTTTGAAGGAGTCCGGGGAATGGGACATCGCTCGCGCGTTGCGGGCGGCGGAACGGGCCCGGGTTCGCGTGGAAGCCGCGTCGAAAAAAGCACACTAATGGCTTATTGCCGTTGGCTCTGCTAAACTGGTTAGGTTGACCTGCCGGGTGGGCAAGTCAACTTTCAGGATCGGGCCGTAGCGCAGCCTGGCTAGCGCGCTTGCTTGGGGTGCAAGAGGTCCCGGGTTCAAATCCCGGCGGCCCGACCATTACAAAAGAAGTTGTTGCAGAGGCGGAACCCCTAATTGCCACCTCTGCCGTGGGAGTAGATGCGAACGGCGTGTTCGCCGATGTTGACGGTGCGGACGCTGCCGGCGCGCATGTATTGCGCATTCTCTGTGGCGACGGCGCGGGCGTAGGGCTCGTAGATGGCCCTCACGACGAGGTCGAACTGTTTTTCGAAATCGTTGGCGAGGGCGTACCAGTTGTTGGCCGCGTCGCTTTGGACCTGGCTGAAGTGGTAGAAGATGAGCGGCCGGCCGTCGATGTGGATATTCGGGCCGGCGATTTCCAGGTGGTGGCCGTTGACGTTCCAGGGGGCGAGGTTCTGGCCGGGGTGACGGAAGATATGCGTGCCTGGGTAGCGCGCGGGCCAGCGATTGAGGTAGCCCTGGTTCATGAAGCGGCCGTCGGGTTGGGGCTGTTCGTCGCACCAGTTGAGGCAATCGGTGCGCCAGTCCTCCACGCATTGGAGCGCCTGCGGGGTGGCGCGGAAATAGAGAAAGCCGGCGTTGTAGATTCCGTACTTTTCCAGGTGCTGGTTGCCTTCGCAGAAGCGGTGCGGGGAGAGGGCGATGGGCGCGTCGGCGGCCTCTTCCCAGAGCGGGGCGGGGGAGGAGAAGAAGCAGGTGTCGGCATCGATGTAGACGACCGCTGAACCGGCGGGGGCGGCGCGGAGGAGGGTCAGGACCAGCACGGACTTCTGGGTGGAGTAGAAGGCCCAGGGGGTGCGGTGGGGCCGGGTTTGGGCGAGGGCGGGGTCGGTGGCGAGGAGGGTGGATTGGGGGAGGATGTCGATGGTGGTTCCGAAGGTGGAGCGGAGGGCGTCGGCGCAAGGTGGGTCGAGGGCGAGGACGGTGATGGCGGCGGCGGGGTCCCAGTGGCGGAGGGAGCGGAGCATAGTGATGCCGCGGGCGAGATAGGGAGAGTCGAAATAGGTGCAGTAGCGACGGGTCATGCGTGGAGGGCGAAGAGTCCTTGGAGTTCTTCTTTTTTGTGGTCGAGGGTGTTTGGTGATTGGTGGCGCCAGTAGGCGAGACGGTGGCGCAGGGCGTGGACGGCGGGGGCGATCTGGTGTGGTTGCAAGCCGCGGAAGAACGACCGGGAGAGCCAGGCGGAGGTGGCGTGGAGGCGGGCGTATTGCGCGAGGACGAGGTCCGGCGGGACGGGGAGGGAATCGTCGTCGACGCGGGCGACGCCGCCGAAGCCGAAGCGGATGCCCGCGTTGCGAACGGTGTGGGCGATGCGGGCGAGCAAGTCGGAGGCGACGAGCTCAAAGTGGCTGGAGAGGCCGAGGGCGAGGTGGAGATCGTTGAGGCCGACCATGATCTCCGAGACGCCTTCGACGGCGGTGATGGCGTGGAGATTGTCGACTGCGGTGGTGGTTTCGAGGAGCAGGAGAGGGGCGGCGCGGTCGGCGATGAGATCGACGAATGTCTCGGCTTCGCGGGCGGTGTGGAACTGGGGCAGCATGAGCGCGCGGGCGCCGAGGGCGAGCGCGGTTTCGACTTCGTCGCGGGAGCCGGGGTGCAACGGGTTGAGGCGGGCGAAGACTTGGGCGCCGCGTATATTGGCGGTGACGGCGCGGAGGTCTTCCAATTGATGCGGCGAGATGCGGGCGCCCGGGATATGGCCCTGGCGGGCGGCTTTTCCGAGGCGTTCGATATCGATTCCGATCCGTTCCACGCCGGCTGCGCTGGCGGCCCGCACCACCTGCGGATCCGAGGTGATGGCGGTGAGGATGAACTGCGGGTGCATTTGGTGGAGAGAACTAGTCGAGGGTGAAGGGGATGGCGTCCGAGCCCGGTGGCAGAATCCAGTCGTCGGGTTCGGCGTAGTGATAGGGCTGGTCGTTGACGACGATGTAGGCGGCGCTCTCGCCGCTGGGGTTTTTAATGGCGTGCCAGACGAGCGGAGGGACGCGGATGGCGACGGGGCGGGCGGCGCTGACGTGGAGGAGGCGGAATGCCTTGTAGGTGAGCGAGTCCTCGCGGTCGTCGTAGACGCCGATGCGGAGCTGGCCGTGGATGGGGACGATGACGTCGGACTGTTCCCGGTGGCAGTGCCAGGAGGAGAGGCCGCCGGGGAGCAGCGCCATGTGGACGATGTGGGCGGCGGGGAAGGGCGGGGTGAACCACTCCGGACGGAAGCACTCGGTGAGCACGCCGCTGCGGACGGTTACGTTACGAATTTCTTTGATTTGAACGCCTTCAATGGCGGGGCCGCCAAGAGGCATCCAGTCACTCGTCACCGTCTGCGGTGCACGTCGAGCCTGGTCCATCATTTCTTGTGTTTTGCCCGGGAAGCGGGTGCGGAAGACAGCGGGGAACAAGGCTATGGTAGCGCACTGGCCGGAGGGCGCCCGTGGGGCAGTGGGGATGCATGCCGATGGGAAGCGGGTACAAACAGGCAAGTTAGCGCCTGCGCTTAGAGGGTGCCGGGCCGGGGAGCGGAGTAGAATTCGCTCGATGTACCCCATGTAAGTCTGTGGGTTGTATCGCATGCGAGTAACAGGCACATGGAATTGATAGAATAGAAATATGTCAATCGGACTGGATCAGTCTTTACTTACCGCGGCGCTGGAAGGTTTTGAAGCGCAGCTTGCTCGTTTGGAAGGGCAGATTGCCCATGTGAGAAGCTTGTCGTCTGGCAAGAAAGTGAAAGCGGCGGCGCCCGTGGTGGAAGTTGTTGCGAAGGTGAAAGGGACGCGCCGGAAACGCCGGGAAGTGAGCGAAGAGGGCCGTTTACGGATGGCTGAAGCACAGAAGCGCCGGTGGGAAAAAGCGCGCGCTGGAAAATAAGTAAGCGTTTCATGATGTAGCTGGTGGCCCCTTTGGGCGGGCGTTCGCGCTGTAAGGCCGGGCTGTAAATGCGGCCCAACACCCTCCCAAAGGACCACTTACATGAAACGAATTCTCTCGCTCTCCTGGCTTGCCATGCTGCTCTTGCCGGCGGTTTTCGGGCAGGCGCAGCCCCTCGGATATGTACGCGATTTATGCGTGAAGGCTCACCCTGGTAAGCTTTCGGGGCTGCGCGCGTTTATGCTGGACCCGGTGGCGAAGGCATCTAAGTACCGGGTTGATGGTGGTACTTACAGCTGGGTTGTGATTGCGGAAGCGGTGGCGCCGGCGGGGCGCGAGGCGCGGTGTGACTTCCGCATTGTGTATGGCTCGGCTGGTTTCCCCGCGGAGCAGAACCTGATGACGACGGAAGAGCTGAATAAGGCCGGCGTCGGAATGACCGTGGAGCAGCGCAACGCGAAGCGGGATGAGTTGAGCTATCTGGTGGCGACCGACTACTGGGTGAGCCGGGACGTGGTGGGCAGCTCGGTGAAGGGCGGCTATGTCCGCATCAACTACTACAAGACGAAGCCCGGCATGGCGGCGGAGTGGACGCGCGCCGAGCAGACCGGCTGGAAGCAGTTGGCCGAGGCGTTTGCCAAGGACAAGCCGGGCACGGGATGGGGCGTTTACAAGCTTGCCATGCCTGGGGGCGCGGAGCTGCCGTACAACGCCATGACGGTGGACATGCTGCCGAACTGGGCGGCCTTGGGCGCGGGCGGGCAGCAGCGCGCCACGTGGAATAAAGTCCATCCGGAGACGGACTATTCGGCGTACATGGACAAGGTGGGGGATATGGCCAGCCGCGTCCGTGTGGACACGATGCGGCTGATCGAGGTGATTCGCAAGCCGTAGGGCTTAGACGAACGTCTTGAATTCCATGACGTCGCCGTCCTGGACCACGTATTCCTTACCTTCTGTGCGCAGCTTGCCGACGGAGCGGGCGTTGGCAAAGCTGCCGCAGGAGACCAGATCCTCGTAGGCGATGGTTTCGGCGGAGATGAACGCCTTTTCGAAATCGGAGTGGATGACGGCGGCGGCCTGCGGGGCTTTGTCGCCGGCATGGATGGTCCAGGCGCGGGTCTCTTTTTCGCCGGTGGTCAAATACGTACGGAGGCCGAGGAGGTGATAAGCCGCCTTGATGAGGTTGCCTGCGCCGCCTTCGGTGACGCCGAGGCTTTCCAGGTATTCGGCGCGTTCCTCTTCGGGGAGCGTGACGAGTTCGGCTTCGATATCGGCCGAGACGACGACCACTTCGCAGCCACGATGGCGGACGGCGAGCTCCTTCACCTTCTGCACCCAGGGGTTGGCGTCCGGGTTGGCCAGATCGCCTTCGGAGACGTTGCAGGCGAACAGCGTGGGCTTGGCGGTGAGCAGGAAGAGCGGCTTCATCAGCGCCTTTTCTTCCGGCGTCATGTCCAGGCTGAAGGCGTGGAGGCCGCTGCTCAAATGGGGTTCCAGGCGGTCAAGCAGTTCGAGTTCGGCGATGATCTTCTTGTCGCCGGACTTGGCGGCTTTCTGCTGGCGCTGGCGGCGCTTTTGGACGCTGTCGAGATCGGCGAGGATGAGTTCGGTGTCGATGACTTCGATGTCGCGGACCGGATCGACCGTGTCCATGACGTGTTCGATGTCGGGGTTTTCGAAGCAGCGGACCACCTGGACGATGGCGTCCACTTCGCGGATGTGGCCGAGGAACTGGTTGCCGAGTCCTTCGCCCTGGCTGGCGCCCTTGACGAGGCCGGCGATGTCGACGAACTCGAAGACGGAGGGGACGAGTTTCTGGGAGCCGCTGATTTTGGACAGGACCTCCAGCCGCTCGTCGGGCACCGTGACGACGCCGTTGTTCGGCTCGATGGTGCAGAAGCGATAGTTGGCGGCCATGGCCTTACGGCTCTGGGTCAACGCGTTAAACAGGGTACTCTTGCCGACATTCGGCAGGCCAACAATTCCGGCGCAAAGCATTCCCCTTCATTCTAGCGAATGGCGGCGGCATATCATTTCAGAATGCGGCTTTTTCTGTTTTTGCTGGCGATGGCGTGCTGCGGGGCGGACTGGCACGGGTTCGAGAAGCGGGAGTTTACGGTGGACGGGGTGGCTGGATATGTCGTTCTGCCGCGCGTGGCGGCGCCGGGCAAGCCGTGGCTGTGGCGGGCGCGATTTCCGGAGTTCAATTCCCAGGCCGCGGAGGGGCTGTTGGCGAAGGGGTATCACGTCGCCTACTTCGACTTGCCGAACATCTTTGGGAGCCCGAAGGCGGTGGAAAGCTGGGACCACTTTTACGCGCATGTGCGGAAGGAGTTTGGGCTGGCGGAGCGGATGGCATTGGAGGGCGTGAGCCGGGGCGGGCTGTTTGTGTACAACTGGGCGGCGCGGCATCCGGAGTTGGTGGATTGCATCTATTGCGAATCGCCGGTGTGCGATATGAAGAGCTGGCCGGGCGGGCGTGGGAAGGGAATTGGCAGTAAGGCGGACTGGGCGCAGGCGCTGGCGGCGTATGGGTTTACCGAAGAGCAGATGCTGGGGTTTGCGGGGAATCCGGTGGACACGTTGGGGCCGCTGGCGGCGCGGCGGGTGCCGTTGTTGCATGTGGTGAATGAGGCCGATGCGGTGGTGCCGCCGCTGGAGAACACGGCGGTGCTGGCGAAGCGCTATCGCGAGTTGGGCGGGCCGATCACGGTGTATTCCAACACAAGTGGACCGGCGGCTTTGACTGGGCACCATTTCCCGCTGGATGACGCGGGGATGGAGGTGAATTTTGTGTTGCGCAACACGCCGGGAATGGCGGGGCTGGCCGGAACGGGGTTGACGCCGTATGGCGCTCCCTACTTCAAGCTGCGGGATGGGTTGCGGAATTCGCTGGCGAAATTTGCTGCGGGCGGGGAGGCAAGAGTCGTGTTTTTGGGAGGGTCGATCACGGAGGGGAAGGGGTGGCGGGACCGGATTTGTGAGTGGTTGCAGAAGCGGTTTCCGCGGACGAAGTTTGACTTTGTGAATGCGGGGATATCGTCGACGGGGTCGACGCCGGGGGCGTTCCGGTTGCGGCGGGACGTTTTCGGGCGGGGGCCGGTGGACCTGCTGTTTCAGGAGGCCGCGGTGAACGATGCGACCAATGGATATGGGGCGCGGGAGCAGGTGCGGGGGGTGGAGGGGATTGTGCGGCAGGCGCGGATTTTGAATCCGGCGATTGATGTGGTGCTGCTGCATTTTGTGGATCCGGAGAAGGTGGCGTCGTATCGGGCCGGGGTGACGCCGGAGGTGATTGGGTCGCATGAGCGGGTGGCGGGGCGGTATGGGGTGGCGTCGTTGGATTTGGCGCGGGAGGTGACGGACCGGATGGACGCGGGGGAGTTTAACTGGGAGCGGGATTTCGTGAATCTGCACCCTTCGCCGTTTGGGCAGGGGGTGTACTATCGATCGATTGTGCGGATGTTGGAGGCGGCGTGGCGGGAGCCATCGGCGGGCGTGCGGGTGCATGCGATGCCGGCGCCGCTGGATGAGAAATCGTATTTTCGGGGGCGGTTGGTGGAGCCTTCGGCGGCTTCTGGCTGGCGGGTGGAGGCATCGTGGCGGCCGGCCGATAAGGCTGCGACGCGGCCGCGATTTGTGGACGTTCCGGTGGCGGTGGGCGACGCGCCGGGGGCGGTGTTGACGCTGCCGTTCGAGGGCACCGGGATTGGGCTCTTCGTGACGGCGGGACCGGATGCGGGGGTGGTGGAGTTCAGCGTGGACGGTGGGGCGTGGCGGCGGCAGGAGCTATCGACCAAGTGGAGCAAGGGGCTGCATATTCCATGGGCGTATGTGCTGGACGGGGACCTGGCGGAGGGGCGGCACGAGTTGCGGTTGCGGATGGCCAGCGGCGTGGCGCGGATTGTGCATTTTCTGGTGAACTGAGATATGCATCGACGAACGGATGATTTGCCGAAGGCGCTGAAGCGGGAGATCCGTGACCTGGGCGGGGTGCTGCATGAGCGGTTGCTTGGGGCGGAGTTGGCGAAACTGGAAGCGGAGTTTGCGCGGTGGCGGGCGGGGGAGATGGATGCGGTGGAGCTATCGACGTTGATCCACAAGTTTCACGAAGGGCCGCCGCGGATGTTGTGGCTTCAGTTCAACACAAATCATGTGCGGGAACTGGGTTATCACCTGCGGGAGGCGCTGGCGGAGGGGACGATGCGGGTGGACGAGTTCAGTGTGGAGGCGCTGGATTTTCTGGGCCGGAAATAGCAAAAGGGCCACCTTTGCGGGTGGCCCTTTTGGTTGGTTGCAGGCTTCTGGTTAGAAGCTGTAGCGCAGGCTCATCTGGATATTGCGGTTGCTGCCCTTGCCGGTGACCTTGCCGAAGGTGGCCGAAGTCGGGTTGCCGTCGACGCCGCCCCAGTTCGGGTGGTTGGGAAGGTTAAAGAACTCCGTACGGAACTGCACGAACTGCCGTTCCGTAATCTTGAAGCTCTTAAAGGCAGAGGCGTCCCAGTTCTGGAATCCAACGTTGTTGAACGAGAGGGAGTTCCGGTTCTGGTTCGGGAGCGAGCCATTGGCCGGACGCGTTGCATAGGCGCTGCCACCGGCAGTGGTTTCGAACCACTGCGTGGTGATCCCGGTGAAGTTGCCGGCCGTATTGCGGTCGGAGAACTGTTGCGGGCGATTCGGTTCGCCGCTGAGGTTCCAGGGCTTGAAGTTGGTGGACCCAATGCCGAGGTAGTCGTCGCCGTTGCCGATGGTAAAGGGAGCGCCGGTCTGGAACTGGACCGTTCCAGAGAGCTGCCACCCACCCATAAACGCCCGTGCTAGCCGGTTGGATGCCTTGTTGAAGAACGGCATTTCCCAGATCACGTTGTTGATGGAAACGTGGCGCGCATCGTTGGCCGATTTGCCCCAGTTCAGGCCCTGGTTGAAGGTGTCGTAGAAACCGTCGCGGGGGCCGGAGTTGTTGTCCATGGTCTTGGAGTAGGTATAAGCAACCCCGTAGCTCAAGCCCTTGGCGAAGCGGCGCGTCACCTCGAACTGCAACGCGTGGTACGTGCTGCGGCCGGAGTGTTCGAGCATGGGGATATTGGCGAAGCCTTTGTAGGGGCGCTGGAAGTTGACGTTGGCGCCGGCGTTTTCGGGCCGGAACGTGCTGCCGGTGGGCAGTTGGTTCAGGTCGCGTTCGCGGGAGAGGTAGTTGCCGGAGGTGCCAATGTAGCCGACTTCAACGATGGTGTTGGAGGTCATCTGACGCTGGTAGGTGGCGTTCCAGTTGTAGCCGCGCGGAATCTTGTAGACCGGATCGATGGTCATGAAGAATTGCGGGAAGTTGACCTGGCCGCCGGAACCCGGGTTGTCAGCCGAACCGTTGGTGATGGAGACCATCGGCTGCCAAGGCGGATTGCCGCCGAGGAAGACGCTGTCATAAACACCGGGGCGGGAGATGAAGCCGCCGAAGCCCATACGGATAACGTCCTTTTCGGTGGGGGAATACGCCATGCCGATGCGAGGAACGATGTTGTGCTGATTGGGCGCCGCATACGGGCTGCCGCCATCGAGGAGGTTGTTGAACTGGCCACCATCGATAGCAGGAACGCGACCCTTGCCCGCCTCAGGGAACGATGCGCCCGGGATGATGACGCCGTTGAAACGGTTACCCGAGATGACGTTGCCGGTGGCGCGGTCGAGGACAGCCGCCTGCGAGGCGTTGTACTTGTCCGCACGGAACAGGGCGATGTTGCCCCAGAGGGACTTGGCGTAGCCATTCATCCACGTGCCACGGAAGCCGAGTTCGAACTTCAGCTTCTGGTTGACGCGCCAGGAGTCCTGTCCGAAGTACTCGAACATATGGCTGCGGTAGGGGGTGTTGGCGCGGGGGCCGATTTCGGCGTAGGCCGAGAAGAGGCCGAGCGCGGCGTTGGTCAAGCCAGTGCCGGTGCCGGGAGCGCCGCCAGGGCGGACGTCGTTGAATTCGAAACGGCCGTTCTGGTTGTTGGTGCCGCCGGGGACGCCGGAGACGTTGATCTGATCGAAGTCGTTCTGACCGGAGCGTTCCCACAACACACCCATTTTGAAGGTGTGGTTGCCGGCGATCTTGGTGAAGTTGTTGGAGATGTTGTAGATCGGACCCGCCGAGCTGGCCGGGTACGGTCCGCCATCGATGCCGCCGACGTTGGGGATCACGATGGTGGGAACCTTATCGAAGATCTCTTTACGATCGGGGAAGATGTAGGGGTAGTTGATACCCGAGCGGCTGCGGAGGAAACGCTCGCCGGTGCGATCGATGCCGATCTTCACGACGTCAACCGAGGCGGCGATGAGGAATTCGTTGATCATCGTCGGGCTGAGGGTCCAGGTGTGGGCCAAGCTGCCGGTCTTGTTCGGACGCGACCAATCGGTGATGGCATAGTCGAAGCCACCGCGGAAGGTGTCCAGAGCAGTGTAGGCATAGTTGCTTCCACGGAAGCGGAACACCTGATTCTGGGTCGGGTTGTAATCGATGGAATAGGTGTCTTTGCGCTGATTCTGCCAGCCGCCGCGCTGCTGGAAGAAGTTGTTGTTGCCGAAGCTGCCGTTGGGCTGCGGGTAGGTGCGGAGGAACGCGATGCCGTTGGCGCTGAGGCGGGAGGCCGGAATGATGTTGTTGGCGAACGGTGCGTTGTTGTTCTGCGGATCGGTAACGGTGCGAGCTGTGTTGTAGAAGATGCTCGGTGCACTTAGTTCGCTGAAGTTACCGGTGCGCATGAGAGAGGTGGGCACGCGTTGAGTGGTGGTGTCGACGAAACGGCGACGCACGTATTCCTGGGCGAAGAGGAAGAACAGCTTCTCGCGGCCCTTGTTAAACTTGCCTGGGATGGTGACAGGACCGCTGACGTTGAAGCCGAACTGGTTGAAGCGCAGCGCCTGGCGAGGATTGCCGATGACGTTGTTGCCCCAGCTGTTGGCGTCGAGCGCGTTGTTGCGGAGGTACTCATAGAAGGAACCGTGGAATTCCTTGCCGCCCGAGCGGGTGACAATACGGATCTGACCGGTACCAGAGCGGCCATATTCGGCCGAGTAGTTGGCGGTGAGAACCTGAACTTCCTGGACGGTGTCCGCATCGGCGGTGCCGACGGAGGTGCCGTTCGCACGGGTGCGGACGCCGACGGCGCCGTCAAAGGTGATGAGCGAATCCTGCGAACGTCCACCATTGATGGTAAAGCCGCCCGAATCGAGGCCGTAGCTGAAGCCCGTCATGGCCGAACCGCGGCGCACGCCGGGTTTCAACATGGCGAGGAAGAGCGGATTGCGGCCGTTCAAAGCGAGATTCTGAATCTGCTGCTGATCCACGGTCTTGCCGACAGCGGCGGATTCTGTGTTGAGCTGGGCGATATTGGCTTCGACGTTGACAACTTCGGTAACCTGGCCGACCGCCAGTTCGAGGTTGACGGCCAAAGGCAGGCCGGCGTCGAGCTTGTTGCGCGTGCGAGACGACTTTTTAAAGCCGGCGGCTTCCACGGTGACCGTATAGTATCCGGGGCCGATGTTGGTGACGGTGTAGAAGCCAGAGTCGTTGGTTGTCGTCTGGCGTTCGAATGAGGTGTCTTCGTTGCGAAGGGTAATCTTCGCGTTTCCCACCACTCCGCCGCTGGGATCCTTAACAACGCCAGAGATGCTGGAGTTGTCCGACTGTCCCAACAGGCCGAGGGCGCAGAGGAGCATCAAGGCTCCGAACTTACGCACTTGGTTCATGTTCATTCTTTCTCCTGAAGCCTTAACGGCTTGATACCTTTAATTGTACGAAACCTTTTGCTTCATGATTGCGTCTAACCAAGAATTCATCAAATGGACAAATGTCACCGTTTATAGGGACGAGCAGCTCGCCCTGGATGACATCAACTTATCGATTAGCTCGGGCGAAAACGTCGCCATTGTCGGCCCAAATGGCTCCGGCAAGTCCACGCTGATCAAGACCGTCACGCGCGAGCTGTACACGCGCTGGCCCCCGCCGCGCTGCGAAATGCGTATTTTGGGGCAACAAATTTGGAACGTCTGGGAGCTGCGTTCGTGGATGGGAATCGTCACCAATGACCTGGTGCAGCTCTGCACGCAGCCCTATTCGGTGTTCGAAACCATCCTCTCCGGTTTTCATTCGAGCGTCGGGATCTGGCCGTATCACCCGGTGACTCCGGAGATGGAGGCGCGGGCCGAGGAACTGCTGGACTACCTGGAGATTCGCCACCTGCGCGAGCGGCTGATGACGGAGTTGTCATCCGGCGAAGCGCGGCGAGCGGTGATTGCGCGGGCGTTGGCGCATTCGCCGAAGGCGCTGTTGCTGGACGAACCGACCAACAGCCTGGACATTCGCGCGATGGCCGAACTGCGCGAGGCCATGCGGAAATTGGCGCAGACCGGCGTGGCCGTCATTTTAGTGACGCACCATTTGCCCGACATCATTCCGGAGATCGATCGCGTCATCTGCATGCGCAACGGGAAGGTGTTCCAGGACGGGCCGAAGCGGGAGATGCTGACGGCGGAGCGGCTGAGCGAACTGTTCGGCATGCCGATCACCGTGGAGGAGCGCGATGGGTTCTACCACATGTGGTAGCGAGGAGCTGGACGCGCTGCTGGCGGAGGCGGCGCTGCCGGGTCGCGCTGTCGCCAGCGGGAACAGCCTGTTCCTCCATCGCCATGGCCGCTGGTATGTCTTCATGGATCACGATCAATCCGGCGCGTGGCGCCATCTGATTTGTGCGCCGGAAGATGAGATGCGGCGGCGGGTTCTGCGCGGGACGCCGCGGGCGGCGGCGGTGCCGGCGGGGTTGGAACCGCGTGTCCTGGCGACCGCCGGGGAGTATCTGGCGTTGTACCGCGCGGGCGCGGTGCAGTTGTTCGGGGGCGCCGCGTCGGACCAGGTTCATTCGCCGGAGAGCGAAGACGCGTTTCTGCGAATGTGCGCGTACCTGATCGAAAAAGGCACCGGGCAATACTGGCTGCGCTTCGTGCGGTAAACTCAGGGAGTAACGTTCGGGCCCTTAGCTCAATGGTTAGAGCAGCGGACTCATTCCCCTAAAGAGTGCACTGGGACGGGAAACTGCCCATGTGAATTGTGTCAAAGTCGGTGAACGCTGAACAGGTCATGCTGAAGTCAACGCCGAGCCAAGCCCCGCAAGGGGAAGGTGTAGAGACTTGACGGCACACAGCTACAGCGGCAACGCCAGGCTGAAGGCAAAGTCCAGAGAGTGTGGAAACACACACCAATCGGAATCCGTTGGTTGTAGGTTCAAGTCCTACAGGGCCCACCAAAAAATCTTTCGCGGGACGTGAGAACTTCCGGGCCTGGTTTGCGCAATGGACAAGTGAGCGGTGCTGCGGCTCGCTTTTCGGAGGAAGTTTTTAATCGGACGGCGGCATTGGCGAATGCGCCAACAGCCGCCGCCAACTTTCCCCACATATCCAAAACCCGATGCGCTTCGGCTAGCATCAGGGTAGGTGTATGCCAGCCAGGTGGATGAAACAATGGATGCTCGCGGCCGGTGTGTATAACATCGTTTGGGGCCTGGTGTTCGGTGTGTTTCCGAATGCGCTGTTTGACTGGGCGGGGATGGCGCGGCCGAACTACCCGGAGTTGTGGCAGTGCATTGCGATGATTGTGGGCGTGTATGGCGTGGGCTATGCGGCGGCGTCGGTGAATCCGTATCGTCACTGGCCGGTGATTTTGGTGGGGTTTCTGGGGAAGGTGTTTGGGCCAATTGGGTTCTTGCAGGCCGCGTTGACGGGCCGGATGCCGTGGAAGTTTGGCATCGTTAACATCTTCAATGACCTGATCTGGCTGGTGCCGTTTTTCCTGATTCTCCGCGGCGCGTGGCGGGCGTATCTGGCCGATCCGGGGGCGGCGTCGGCCGAGGTGCGGGATCAGCATGGGGATTCGGTCGATTCGTTGTCGAAAGATCAGCCGGTTTTACTGGTGTTTTTGCGGCATTTCGGGTGCACGTTTTGCCGGGAGGCGCTGGCGGATCTGCGCGTGCAGCGGTCGCGGTTGGAGGCGGCTGGGGTGCGAATCGCCGTGGTGCATATGAGTCCGGATGCGGAGGCGGCGGAGTTTTTCGCGCGGTATGGGCTTGATGATGTCTCGCGGTTTTCTGATCCTGGGCGCGGGCTCTATCGGCGCTTTGAACTGCGCCGGGGGGACTGGGGGCAGTTGTTTGGTTTGGCGGTTTGGTTCCGCGGCGCGCGGGCGATTTTTGCCGATGGGCATGGGCTGGGCGCGCTGGCCGGCGATGGGTTTCAGATGCCGGGCGCGTTCCTGGTGTTGAACGGGAAGATCGTCCGGGAGTACCGGCACGAGACGGCGGCGTCGCGGCCGGACTACTGCAAATTGGCGGCGGTGTAGAGTTCGTCGAGGGTCCAGTCGGGAATGGCGCCGCGGCGCGCGGCGACGAGCGAGCCGAGGGCGTTCGCGAAGCGCGCCGTCTGGTCGAGCGACCACTGTTGCGTGAGGCCGTGGAGGAGCGCGGCGGAGAAGGAGTCGCCTGCGCCCACTGTATCGATGGCCGATATAGCGGGCGGCTTTTCCCACACCGTGTCGCCGTGGGCGTGGAGGCGGCAGCCGTCGGCGCCGAGCGTGACGCAGAGCGCGGTGAGCGGATAGCGGCGGAGGAGTGCCTCGGCAGGGTCGCCGTCGAGGGAGAGTTCGCGTGTCATCCATTCCAGCTCGGCGTCGTTGCATTTGACGACCGTGGCGGCGCGCAGGAGTTCGTCGACGGTGGCGGGATCCTCGAAGCCCGGGCGGAGGTTGACGTCGTAGAAGAGCGGGATTCCGGGGAGCGCGAGGCGGGTGGCGCGGGCCCTCGGGCAGGTCTGTTGGAGCGTGCCGCAGACGAGCCAGTCGGGGCGGAGGGCCTGGATGGCGGCGGATTGGCAGGCGGAGAGGGCGGGTTCTTCCCAGGCGGATGGGCGGCGGAGGTGGTAGGTGGGTTGGCCGTTTTCCGAGAGGGCGACGTCGACGATTCCGGTGGGCCATGCGGGGTGGCGGCGGGTGTAAGTCATGTCGACGCCGAGCGCGGCGGCGCGGTGGAGGGCTTCGTCGCCGGGCTCATCCTGGCCGACGGCGCTGATGAAATAGGAGGTGAATCCGAGCCGCGCGGCGTGGGCGGCGAGGTTGAAGGGGGCGCCGCCGAGGAGGCGGCGGTCCGGGTACTGATCCCAGAGAATTTCACCAATCGAGAAAAGGACAGGAGCCGAAGCGGGCATCGCTACTACTGTAGCTTTCCGTCTCGGTTCCTGGTTTGCTGCCAAGCTCGCTCCCCATCCGAGCTGCTATGTCACTTTCGGTTGTGATAGATTCTGAACGCTCGCTGGAAGGGACGGATCCGTTTGAAAATCGCTCGCCGGGACGCACTCAGACTCGCGCTAGGTTTGCCCGCCGCTCCCTGGCTGACAAACCTCACCGCCCTCGCCGCGCCCGCCGCCGGCATGGTCAAGATCACCGCCATCCGCGTGATCGGCCTCGATAACCTCGGCGATGGCTGCCTCATCCGCATCAATACCGATGCGGGCCTCGTCGGCTACGGCGAAGCCGGGTTGCCCGCCGCCGCCGCCCGCGCACGCATCGAAATGATGCTGCACCATTTGATCGGACAGGACCCGCTGGCCATCGCCCGCCACTTCTACATGATGTCGGCCACGCAGTACTCCTTCATGGCCAATATCCCCACCGTGAGCGGTATCGACATCGCCCTCTGGGATCTCGCCGGCAAAATCACCGGGCTTCCCATCTACCGCCTGCTTGGCGGGCCCCTGCGCAAAAATGTTCCTGTCTACTCGCACGGCAACCCCGGCAACATGCTCGACAAAAGCGCCTGTCGCGCCTGGGCCGACCACGCCAAAGCGCAGCCCGAAGGCTTCACCTGCTATAAATTCGGCTTCGGCGAACGTGGCGCCGCCCGCGCCAATGGCCCCTTCAATCCCACGCTCGACGGCACGGACTTTCGTCGCGCCGCCAAGGGCTATGCCAACATCCGCGAGGCCGTTGGCGACGACATCGACATCGCCATGCACTGCACCGGCCAGTTCGACAAGCGCAGCGCCATCGGCCTCTGCAAAGCCATCGAGCCCGCCGATCCGCTCTGGATCGAAGACCCGCTCACCGTTCGCTATTCCGAAGCCTGGCGCGAACTCAAGCGCTCCACGCGCGTGCCCATTCTGGCCGGCGAAAAGGTGGAGATGGTCGACGGCTTCCGGCCGTATCTGGACAACCAGGTCCTCGACATGATCCACCCCGACGTCTCCTATTCCGGCGGCATCACCGGTTGCCGCCAAATTGTGGATTACGCCTCGCTCACCCGGACCGCGATCGGGCTCCACAGCGGGCCTTGTACCTTGATCCGGTTCTACGCCTCCATGCACCTCGCAGCCGCCACCCAGAACTTCTTCAAGGTGGAAAATGCGCTCGGTGCCTTCCGTGGCAATAAAGAAAAGATGGCGCAAGGCCCCACGCCCGTCGTGCGGAACAGTGTGTTCCCCGTCCCCGAAGAACCTGGGCTCGGCCTCGAAATCAACGAGGACTGGCTGAAATCGCACTTGGCACTCGATGAAAAGTGGTGGGGATAGCGGGATCGACCCCAAACAAAAAACCCACCAAAAGGTGGGCATCATTCGAAATCGGGTTAAATTGGTGGACCTGAAGGGATTCGAACCCTTGACCTCTTCCATGCCATGGAAGCGCGCTCCCAACTGCGCCACAGGCCCACGTGACCGACTTCATTTAGAATAGCATAAGTCTCTCGAATTCGGTACAAACAAAGGGATGAATCGTGAGAAAGCTTGGCAGACGGTTTGCGAATTCGTTCAGTCCGATGGGCTGAGGAAGCATATGCTCTCGGTGGAGGCCTGTATGGCCGCCTACGCCCGCAAGTACGGCGAAGACGAGGAAAAGTGGGCGGTCACCGCACTCCTCCACGACTTCGATTGGGAGGTGCATCCCCAGGCCCCGGACCATCCAATGAAGGGCGAGCCGATCCTGGCCGAACGCGGCGTCTCTGAGGAAATCCGCCGCGCCATTCTCTCCCACGCCAACTACAGCGGCGTCGCGCGCGAATCGCTCCTGGAAAAATCCCTCTTCGCCTGCGACGAACTCGCCGGCTTCCTCACCGCCTGCGCCTACGTCAAGCCCGGCCGCTCCATTGCCGAGGTAGAGGTGAAGTCGGTCCGCAAAAAGCTAAAAGACAAAGCCTTCGCCCGCGCCGTCAATCGCGATGACGTCATCAATGGCGCCGCCGAAATGGGTCTCGATCTCGACGAACACATCGCCTTCTGCATCGAAGCGATGAAGGAACGCGCGGCCAGCCTCGGCTTGGCGGGTTAGTACGGTCCGATCTCCATTCCGGAGAAAAACAGCGTCCGAAGCAGAATTCGTAGGCGATGCAAGTTCCACTCATCCTCCTGCAATACACGCACGATCTGCTCTTCCGGTCCAAGAGCCACCATCCACCCGCGTGCCATCCAGTACGCGAACAAACCCGTTGCTATAAATATAATCAACCACTAGTGTCCGGTAAAGTACTTTATGGAAATCGATAAGTAGATTCCTGTCAATCAGATAGGGGGTTTTGGAGCCGGGAACGATTTCA
>CAMATG010000019.1 GCA_945860645.1 Candidatus Sulfopaludibacter sp. SbA3
TACGACTTCACGATCTCCGCGCCGAAGTCGGTTTCCGTGATGGCAATTCTCGGCGAGGACCGGCGGCTGATGGACGCTCACCGCACTGCAGTGGTCGAGGCACTTCAGGAGACCGAGGCCTTTGCATCCAGCCGAGTTCGACAAGGCGGAGCGAATGCGGACAGGGCTACCGGCAACCTGGTGATGGCCGTCTATCATCACGACACGAGCCGCGAACTCGATCCGCAGATTCATACGCATGCTGTCGCGGCCAATTTGACTTTCGACGGTACGGAAGATCGATGGAAAGCGCTTCAGGCATCGGACATCTATGAACGTCGCGCGTACCTGACCGAGGTCTACCGGAACGCGCTGGCTCGGGAGGTGAAGGCGCTCGGTTACGAGATCGAATCGCGCCCCAATTCCGGCTTCGAGATTAAGGGACTACCAATTGAGCTGCTCGACAGGTTCAGCCAGCGGAGCCGACAACGGGATCGAGCCATTGGGGAGTTCGTCGCAGCGAACGGACGGCAGCCGACTGACAACGAAGTCGCCGTGCTGGTTCGAGAATCGCGCGCGGCCAAGCTGATTGAGATAACTTCAAGCGAACTGAGTGTGCAGCAACGGTCGCGGTTAACAGCGACGGATGAGCGGGCGCTCTTCGATTCGAGATCTTGGAATGCCCGACGCCCTCAGACGGAGTCCGCCCAGCCTTCCCTACAACATGCAAACGGCCATGTATTCGAACGAGTCTCTGTCGCCGAGGATCACGAGATTCTGGCAGAAGCGCTACGCCACGGCCGCGGGCGAATCCGCTTAGCCGACCTGAAGGGCGAACTCGGCATTCAAATTTCCGATGGCAGAGTCCTTCGCAACGGAACCGAAATCGCGACCAGAGAAAGTCTGGAACGTGAACGACATATGATCGCCGCCATCAATCGGGGGATCGGATCAGTCGAGCCTCTCGGTTGTGGAGACCAATTCGTAGTCTCCGAAAGCTTGCGGCCGGAACAGAAGCAGGCCGTTGAGTTTGTTCTTCAATCTCGAGATCGAGCGGTCGGTATCAGCGGCGCGGCGGGCACTGGCAAGACAGCGACGCTCCAGGAACTACGTTGCGCCTTGACCGAGAATGGACGTGAGGTGCTAGCGGTCGCGCCGACAATGAGCGCCGTGGCAGAGCTTCAGAAGGTGGGATTCTCCGACGCAATCACATTGTCACGACTGATCCAAGACACGCGGCTACAGGCGGAACTGAATCGGCGAGTCGTCATCCTTGACGAAGCCGGCATGGTCTCGGCACGGCAAATGTCCGAGTTTCTGAGACTGGCCGAACAACGCGACTTCAGAGTTGTTTTCAGCGGGGACAGCAAGCAGATTCAAAGCGTCGAGGCTGGGGATGCACTCCGGATCCTTGAAAAAGAGTCCCGACTGAAGTCCGTCTCGCTGACCCAGGTTCAGCGCCAGACCCACAAGGACTATCGCGATGCCATTCAGGAACTGCGGAAGAATCCCGAGCGAGGGTTTGCGAAGCTGGATTCGATCGGCGCCGTCCGTGAGATCCAACTGATGGAGCGAGCACAAGCGGTTGCAGCCGCCTATACAAAGCGCCCGGATTCGTTAGTGGTTTGTGCGACCCACGATGAGATCGACCGCGTCACTGAGGCGATCCGCGATGGCCGCAAGGCCCGAGCAGAACTTGGAGTCGCGACCGTGCTCAGCCGCCATGTTTCGTTGAATTGGACCACCGCACAAAAGGCGGACTTCCAGAACTTTCGGCCCGGAATGATCTTGGGGTTTCACCGCACAGTGAAGGGTATCTCAAAGAACGAATCTGTGGAGGTGGTACGCGCAGATGGTAGGGGCATCGTTGTTCGGAACGCATCGGGCAAGGAGAACCGGATCACCTCTAAGCAAGCCAAGAGTTTTGATGTCTTGGAAGCGCGTCCTATTGAAATCTCGCCCGGTGATCGGTTGCTGTTGACCGCCAATCGCCGAGATCCAGGCTTGCGGTTGACCAATGGGGAGATCGTCACCGTCCGCGCTGTCGAATCCGACGGACAGATTCGGCTCGAAGACGGGCGGTTAACTCCAGCCAACTACAGGAGCCTCGCACACGGATACGCAGTGACGGCCCACCGTAGCCAAGGCAAGTCCGTGGCTTCCGTCATCATCTCTGCCGATGGTATGCAAAAGGAATTGTTCTACGTCGCCGCGTCGCGTGGCCGGCAGAGCCTCGTTGTGATCACCAGCGACAAAGACCGACTCAAAGAGACCGTCGCCCGGTCGATGGCGAGGAAGTCCGCATCCGAGCTTGTCCGCGGATCTCAGCGCGGACTATCCATGGCGAGGGAGCTTCTCCGCAGGGCAGCGGCGTTCATTGCGGAGCGGACAGCACCCAAAAAGGAGCGTACCCGTGAACGTGGCATGTCTCGATAGCCCTTGGATTCTCAGCACCGGTGACCGGCCCCCGGCATTTGAGATCGTCTTGTTGAAGGAAACTCTTGTACTGTCCTGGAATCAGTTCCTCTACGCGGAAGGGGGTGACGACGAAATCCGAATAGTCTTCGCTACTCACGACATCGTCGTCAAAGGCGTGGGGCTGACGTCGCTCCTCCAATCCATCACGGTGAACCAAGTGGCCTCGATTCGTGAGCCTGCACGATCTGACCGTTTCCCCGCTCAGTTAGCGGCGCGGTTCATTCGAGCGGTCCAAGTACGGAGGACAGATGCCGACTAACCAAACCCACCGGCAAGCATTTGAAAGAGACACCATCCCTAAGCCTGTCGGCTTAGGATCGTGTCAAGCTTCTGTCAAGTCTTCATCAAGGTTTCATCAAGTGTTCTTCAAGCTTTGGCCAGAAACGGCTGCTATCGTGGCCGGGGTGCGCCATGGATCATGAGCTATCCGCGATGCTGGACGAGTTGCCGGAGAAGCGTCCGCGATCACGCCTCGAACCGTATCGCGAACTGATCGTTGAGCTACGAAGTAGGAAGCTCACCTTTCAGGACATCGCGGAAGTGCTAGCTCAGAAGTGCGGCGTTCGTGTCACCGGAAGTGGCATTCACGATTTCCTTCGGCGGCGCAACCGGCAGGCCAAGGTCAGCTTGAGCAGTTCTCAGCAGCGGCCATCGGCCCAGGATCGCTTCGCCCGGCCCACATCCGAACTGCGTGAAGGCCGATGCGCCCAGGAAGGAAACACAGCGCCATTCGAATTCGATCCGAGTGAGCCGCTCAAGCTGAAGTAGGCTCTGCGGCTGGGAGCCAAGGGAATCCATGAACGCCGCACAGCCACGAGTTTCGTGGCCCGAGCGAAAATCCGTGTCAAACACTCGCACACCAATTTCGGGTCGTCCGACGAAAAAGGCGGCCCAAAGTGCCGCCGCTTCCGGCAGAAATGCCCGCCATGCGGGGCAGCCCCTCCGCCCCTTCGGTATCTGCCCACTGTCGCCCTCAACTCGTTGTAAGATCAATGAGTTATTGCGAGGGAAAACCTAATCTGGAGTGTGAGCGTATTGCAGGGTCTTTGACACCGATCTCCTTATTGGGACTGACTTTGGACTGCCTAACGTCCGGGAAACCGACCCCAGCAAAACGTCACGCAAATCGCACCCTGGAAAAGTCCTATCCTTCTCGTGGATGGTGGAGCTTAACTCCGACACACTCCTAGAAGATCAGCTTCAGATTCAACTGCACGAAGCGGCCTGGGCCGGCGAGGGTGATCTTGCCGAAGTCCGAGGCGCTGAGGTTGTCGGCGGGGGAGCCCCATTGGTTGCGGTTGAAGAGGTTGAAGGCCTGCGCGCCGAACTCCAGGCGGAACTTCTCGCCAAAGCGAAAGTTCTTGCGCAGGGCCAGGTCTTCGTTCACCACGCCGAAGTCGCGGACCTGGGCGAGACGCGGAGAGGCGTTGCCGAAGGCGAAGCTGCCGGACTGGGAGAAGGCGGCGGGGGCGAAGAGACGGTCCGGTGCGGGGTCGAAGTCGCCGTAGGAGATGGGATTGCGCGCCGCGACGCCGGCGACGAGATTGGGGCGCTGGGCGGTGTTGAACAGCGGCAGGGTGTTGTTTTGCGTGATGCGCAGCGGCAGGCCGCTCTGGTAGGTGGTGATGGCGGAGAGTGTCCAGCCGCCGGCGAGATATTGCAGCGGGCTCTTTTGGGACAGGAAGCGCTTGCCGGGCCCGAAGGGCAGCTCGTAGGCGACGGTGCCGCGCCAGTTGTGGGGCGTATCGAAACCGGCGACGGCCCATTCGGCGCGGCGGTCTTCGGCGTTTTGTAAGCCGGAGGAGGCGATGCCGGCCAGCGCGTCGGCGACGTTGGTCATGTTTTTCGAAAACGTGTAAGCGATCAGGAGCTGCAAGCCGGCCGAGAAGCGCTTTTGCAACTTCGACTCCAGCGCGTGATAGGACGACGAGCCTAACTTATCTTCGAGCGAGGTGATGGTGAGCACTTGCGGATAAGGCCGCAACGCCTGGCGCACCACGCCGGTAAAGCCGGGAAAGGGCAGCCGGATACCGGCCGCCACCGCCGCCGGCGAGGTGACGTTGGCCGTCAAGAGCGTGCCCAGGCTTAGCGCGCTTGCGGGTACCTGATTGAGATTCCGCAAGCCGGGGGCGTTCAGGAAGGTGCCGCGGGTGCCGGTGTAGGCGACTTCGAAGAGCGTGTTGCCGGGCAACTCGCGCTGGATGTCCAGGCGCCAGAGGTGCGTGCGCGGCATGCGGGCCGCCTCGCCGCGGATGGAAGTGGTGACGTTGTTCCGGTTGCCGAAGGCCGGATCGATGAAGGGCGGGCGGGGGAACTGGGTGGGCATGCCGTCGCGCAGCTGGAAGGCCGCCGTGGCCCCCTGGTCGAGATTGACGAAATTCGCCGTGGTGTTGAAGCCTAAGTGGTTGTTGAAGAGGCCGTGCGAGGAGTAACTGGTGGCGTAACCGCCACGCAAGACGGTTTTGGCGTTCCACTGATAAGCCAAGCCGAAGCGCGGGGCGAAGGCCCGATAGTAAGTGGTCTCGTAAGTACGGCTGCCCAAACGTCCGTTGCCGGAGCCCAGAAAGAGCAGCGCCCCCGGCAGGTTGCCGGCCGCCGGGTTCGGCGTCGCTAAGTCGAAGATCGAAGCCCGGTCATACTGTTCGCGCGGGGGCAGATCAAGGTCATAACGGAGGCCCAGGTTCAGGGTGAGGCGGGCGGTGAGCCGCAGATCGTCCTGAATGAAGGCCGCGTAGTATGGGCGCGCCGAACCGACGTTGAGCGGCGTGGTGATGGACCCCTGATTCGGGAACCCGAGCAGGAAGCTGGCAAAGGAGTTGCCGGTGGCGTTGCTCGCGTTCAAGGCGGTTTGCAGTGAACTGAAGCTGAAGGTGCCGTTCTGGTTTTGCTGGTTCCGGATCTTCTGGCGCTGGTAACGGGACTCGAAGCCGATTTTCCAGTTGTGCCGGCCGCGGATGAGCGTGGCGACATTGCGGAACTGGAGGTTGTCCTCGACGTTGCCGTCGTTGCGGGTGCTGGAGATTTGCGGGTAGCTGTCGGTGCTGAAGGCGAAGACGGGCAGGCTGCCGTCACCGCCGACGCCGCGGAGGTTGAGGCGATTGGGCCAGTCCTGCCCGGCACTGAAGCTCCGGACGCGATTGAGGTAGCGGTTGTAGCCGAGCTGGAGATGGTTGAGCGTTCGCGGGGAGAGGATGAGGTCGTAGGTGAGCCGGCCGTTGCGGCTGCCGAAGTTCTGATTGAGCCCGTTCTGCAGCGGCGTGCCTTCGTAGGGGTTGCTGGTGGTGATGCGCGGGATCTGGGTGTAGTTGAAGGAGCCGGAGAGGCTATGGCGATCGTTCACGCGATGGTCCAGCTTGGTGTTCCAGGCGAAGTTATTCAGAAAAGTAGCGCCGCCGCGTCCGCCGAAGTTGGCATCGATGCCGGGGGAGTTGGGAAGCGGGTAGAGCGCGGCGACTTGGCGCGAGATGGGATCGATGCGGGAGGCCGGGATGGTGTTGTTCGGGAACGCAGTCCGCGCGATGCCGCCGCGGCCATCGGCCACGTTGGTGGTGGGGTCGTAGATGGGACGCGGGGCGCCGGCGGCCGTTCGCAGGGCCGAAAAGTCTCCGCGCAAGAAGGCTTCCGTCGGCGAGGTATAGCGCACCACTTGCGACGTCCCGCGAAACAACGACGTGTCGGACGAGAACATAAAGAAGGTACGATCCTTGCCGCGGTAGAGCTTGGGCAGCATCATCGGGCCGGTGAAGGTTCCGCCGAAGTTGTTCTGGTTAAAGGGCAGCCGCGAGCCTTCAAAGAAGGAGCGCGCGTTGAGTTCGCGGTTGCGGAAGTACTCAAAGAAAGAGGCATGCAGGGCGTTGGTGCCGGACTTCAGGCTGAAGTTGATCAGCCCCGTCCGAACGTAGCCGTACTCGGCCGAGAAGGCGCCCTTGATGACGTTGAACTCCTGAATCGCGTCGACCGGCACGCCCATTTCGGTGAACGAGCCGAAGCTCGCTACTTGGCCCGCCGACATGCCGTCGACGAGAACATCGGTTTGCCCGGGCGCGCTGCCATCCACGGAGATGCTGGTGGTGGCGGTTTGCGCGCGACCCGGCCGCTGCTGGCCGCCGAGGACGCCCGGCGTCAGCAGCGCGAAATCGGTGGGGATGCGCAGGCGGGAGAGCGCCGCGAGTGGGAGGTTTTCGTATTCGGCCGCGGTGAGGACGGTGCTCGCCACCGCGGACTCGGGCCGAATCAGCGCGGCGGCCGATTGCACCTCCACCGTCTCGGTGACACTGCCTACCTCGAGCGACAGGCTCACACGGGTGGTCTCGCTGACGTTCACCAATACATTTTCGGCGACAGCGCGTTTGAAGCCGCTGAGTTCGGCGGAGACGGAGTAGAGCCCCGGGGGCAGATTGGCCAGTGTAAAGCTGCCCTCGTTGGAGGTAGCGGCCACGATCACGGCTCCGGTGCCGGAGTTTACGGCCCTGATGGCGGTGGCTGGTGCCGGGGCGCCGCTGGGGTCCAATACGAGTCCGCGGATACTCCCGCGGTTGCTCTGTCCGAGCAGGAGGAGAGGCAGGAGGAGAGGCAGGAGGAGCCAGCAGGAGACACGATGCATCTGCTTAGGATCTCAGCTGGATATTTCCGTCCGATGCATACCCGGTAGCAGTTGGGTGACGATCCGGCGGCGAGTTGGCGCGAGTCCCGGTCACTTCTTTTTTTCTCGGCTGGAACGCCGGAACGGCTGACGGTTACTCCGACGCGCTAGCTAGCCTAGTTTTGTGCCAGACGCCGCAGTCGATCGTCACGCACCAAAGGCGATTGGGAGATAGGCGTCATTCACCCTCTTGCACCTATCTCCCTTTATTTCAACCCGGCCGGAGTGGCGATTCCCACCGACCCCACTTAGCCGTTCGGCAACTCGGGCCGCAACGCCGCGCGGAGCCACCCCTTCTACCAGGCCGACCTGGGACTGCACAAGAGCTGCTCGCTCCCGCTCGAGCGCTTGAAGCTGGAGTTTCGCGGCGAGGCCTTCAACCTGTTCAAGCAAACCAACTTTCGCGCGGCCGACGCCAACCGCACCAACCGGACCTTTGGGACCATCCTGGCTACGCTACCGCCGCGCCGGGTGCAACTGGCGCTCCGCTTGGCGTGGTAAGCCATTCCGGCGGCGCTCTCGAGCGACCTCAGAAGACGAGTCTCAGCGCCAGTTGCAGCACCCGAGGCGAGTTGGTAGATGTGATGCGCATGAAGTTGCCGTTATTCTGAGTGCTGACGGGAAGCTCCAGATTCACGCGATTCAGTGCGTTAAAGGCCTCAAACCGGAAGGTCGTCACCAGCCGGTCGCTGGCTCGAAAGTCCTTAGCTAGGCCCAGATCTACATTGGCCAGCCCCGGACCATAAAACGTATTGCGGCCGATCGAGCCGAACGTGCCGATCGCGTTGGGCACAAACGAACTCCGGCGCAAGTATTCGGTCACGCGGTCGTTCCGGCTGCGATCCCCGGCGATCACGCCGTTGCCCGCATAGTCCACACGTTGCCCGCCGGTGCCGGTCCGCGCATTGTCCACCCCGCTCAGCACGGAGAAGGGCTGCCCCGTGGACAGGTTGACGATCGAGTTCAAGTTCCAGCCGCCCAACGCAAACTGCATGGCTCGCGACGGGAAGCGGACGGGCAGGGCCCAGATGCCCGAGAAGTTAAAGACATGGTGACGGTTGAAGTCGGAGAGCCCCTTATCGAAGGCTTGGTTGTTGGGATTCGTCCGGACCTGCCCGGTGCCCTTATTCGCTGAAGTATCGTCGATCGATTTCGAAAACTGGTAGTTGGCCAGGATCGTAAAGCCGCCGCTGAAGCGGCGTTCGGCCGTCCATTGGAATGCGTGGTAGGTCGAGTTGCCGACCGCTTCTACCAGCGTCGTCGCGCCCAGCGCCGGGCCCAGCGGACGGCGCTGATTCGTGGTCGCCGTCGTCGCGCCCGGCGTGAAGACGGCGGCGTTCAACTCGCGCAGCGTCATCAGACGCGTGCCCTTCGATGCCGCGTAGGCGGCCCTCATGACCACCCCGCCCCAAACCTCGCGCTCTAGCGTCAGGTTCCAGGATTGGATGTAGGGGTTGCGAAAGTCTGCGGCGTTCAGAAACTGCGTCGAGGAGGCCGGGAATACCGCAGTGGCGGGCGGATTGAGCGGGGCCGGGAACGGATTCGTCGTGCCGGCCCAGGGATCCGAAAAGCTATTGGTGTTGGTGCCGAAGACCGTCACCACCGTGCCGAAGGGCGCCTGGTTGGCCTGCGAGTTGGTAGCGATGCTGTTGAACGAATCGAAGAAAATGCCGTAAGCGCCACGGACGGCCGTTTTGCCATCTCCGAAGACGTCCCAGGCAAAGCCGAGGCGTGGCCCGAAGTTGCCCCAGGCCGTCGGAACCGTGCCGCGCGATACGTTGGGGTCTCCCGCGTAGATCACCCCGCGCGGGGCGTTACGGTAGCGCTGGGATTGTTCGGCGGGGCGCCACACCGCCACTTTATCGAGCGTATCAGTAAAGGGGAAAAAGGGCTCCCAACGCGCACCGAGGTCGAGCGTCAGCCGCCGAGTTGGCTTCCAGGAGTCTTGCATGAAAAGTCCGATGCGGCGAAAGCGCGTCCCTTTGTACTCGCCTACACCCTGGGTCAGCGAATTGAATCCGCCGATCATAAAATCGGCCAGACTATCGGAGGTGAAGGGCGCCGCGCCGTTGAAGTTCCACGAGCCGTTGGCGCGGAAGTTGCTGAAGATGTCATTCTTGCCGTGCCCGTATTCGCCGCCGAAGGTGAGGTTGTGCTTGCCCTTGGTCCAACGCAGAGTATCGACATACTGAAACTCGGTTCGCGGGTAGGAGGCAGTGCTGACCGTGTTGATCGCAAAGTAGCCGGCGACGTTGATGTCCCAGGCGACGACGGGATCGTTGTAGTAGCGAATCCCCAGACTGGCCAGACTGCGTTCCGGTTGCGGAGCCGCGGTAATGCCGTTGGTGCGGTTGACGCTGAACAGCGCCTGATTTAATAGAGTCGGCGTAATCGTCTGCGTATCGCTCACCACGATCGACTCATTGAACCACTCCCCGCCCGTGGTCCGCTCCAGGTAGTTTCGAGGGTTGAGGAAGCCCCGGGAATTCGACCAGCTCTGGTAGTACCGTGCCGACAGACGGTTAGCGGCGGTCAATTGATGATCACCGCGTGCCATCACCTGGTGGTCGTTGTTCGGGGAAGCCGCCACTGTGGAGATACGGCCTGTAGCCCCTCCGTCAGGCAAGTTGTTGTCGACGATCTGACGGCTTACCGGATTGATCCGACTTGGCGGAATCACGTTGCCGGGGAGTGGCGCGCCGGTCAGCGGATCCCGAATGGCGCGTGTGAGTAGGGAGAAGTTTCCGTTACGCTGCAGCGTGGTAGGCACAATCCGCTGCACTTCGCCGGGGACCACGCGCAGGAGCGTGGCCTGATAGGAGGCGAAGAAGAAGGTCTTATCCTTGCCGTTGTAGAGCCGGGGAATTAGTACTGGGCCGCCAATGGTGCCTCCGAACTGATTCCGCTTCAGCCCATCCTGCCGGCGCCGTCCCGTGGCCGGATCGGGCGGGCCAAAGAAGCCGGTCGCATTCAAAGCCTGATTGCGGACGAATTCAAACGCGCTGCCATGCAACTGGTTCGTGCCGGACTTTGTCACCGCATTCACCAAGCCTCCGGATTGCCGCCCGAACTCGGCGCTAAAGTTGTTGGTCTGCACGCTGAACTCCTGCAGCGCATCCGGGTTGGGGAACGGGTTGGGCGCGTTGGAGTAAGGATCGTTATTTTGCGCGCCGTCGAGCACATAGTTCGTCGCGTTCGAGCGGCCCCCATTCACCGACACCGGCGAGGTACCCGGATACGTCGTGCCCGACGTAACGTCCGCGCGGCGGTCCTCTACCACCCCTGCCACGAGCTTCATCAACTGGGTCGCGTTGCGTCCATTTAGGGGCAGTTCCTCAATTCGCTTCTGATCGACGACGGTGCGGAGTGTCGCACTCGTGGTGTCCACATTCACCACGCTGCTTGACACGGTAACTGCCTCGGTGGTGCCAGCTACGTTCAGCGTGGCATCCAGCCGCGCGGTCTCGTTCAGTTGCAGCCGCAGTTCGCGCACTTCCCAGGACTGGAAGCCCTTGGCTTCGGCCCGCACTCGGTAAACGCCAACGGGCAAATTCCGCAGAAGGTAAAGGCCCGCCTGGTTCGCAGTGGCCTCAAACTGTGCCTGGGTACCCAGGTTCGTCACTTTGACGACGGCGTCCGGCAAAACGGCACCGGTGCCATCCTGAATCACACCACTGATACTTCCGGTTACATTCTGGGCCCAGGCCAGCAGGCCAGAATAGATCAACGCCAACACAAAACGAAAGAGCATGTGAGACTGTACCAGCCGGGCATTGCGTCAGTATGTCGCAAGCGTTGCGTCTGAGTTGCAAAGGCCTTTCATCCACCATTCGCGCGGTATTGAGTGACTTGTTTCTCCGATTCCGGCTCCTGGTTCCCGCGCTCCTGGTGATCTCCGACTACGCGCAAACGATGGGGCGCGAAACCGGGTTCCTAAAACACCAGCTTCAGGGCAAACTGCAATTGACGCGACGCGCGCGTGGAGGTGACGGTACCGTAGGTGACGTTCGAACGGTTGGTGTCGGGGGTGACGAAGTTGGTGGTGTTCAGAAGATTGAAGGCTTCGCCGCGAAACTCGAGCCAGAAGCGTTCGGTGAGGGGGAAGGTCTTGTGCAAGCCCAGGTCGGCCTGATAAAAGGCTTCGCCGCGCACGGTACCGCGGCCGGCGTTGCCGAAGGGGTTGCCTTCGGTGGCCGCAACGGGCTGGACGGCGGCCGGGTCCAGCCAGCGGAACCACTCGCGCTGGTTTTCGGGGAAGTACAGGCTGGCGCCGGTGACGTTCGGGCGAATGGAAACGCCCACGCCGCCAATGTCCTGGCGGCCCACGGTGTTGTAACGTAAGGTGCCGGGCAGGCCGCTGGCCATGGTGTTGATCAGGGTCACGCGCCATCCGCCGGCGATATAGTCGAGCGGCTTCGAAACCTGGGCGCCGAACCGCTGGCCGCGGCCGAACGGCAGATCCCACACCGCGGAAGTCGTGTTGTTGAGCGTCTGGTCGTAGCTGGAGACGCCCTTTTCGCGCGAGAGATCGAAGACGTTCCTGCGGGAGTCGTCGCCGAAGAAGGTCTCGAGGTGGCCGGCGGCATTGTCCAGCGCCTTCGAGTACGTGAACGAGTTCAGAACATAGAGCCCCGCCGTGAAGCGGCGCTCCAGGCGAGCCTGCAGCGAATGGTAGTTGGCCCAGCCTTGAGGCGGCGCGGCCTGAATGGTGGTGAAGCCCTGGATGGGACGGCGTTGGTCAACGGTGAGATTTTCGTCGGCGCGGTTGAAGCGAGCCTGGTTGAGGTCACCCAGAATCACGAGCTTGTTGGTGCGATTGCCGACGTAGCCGACGTCGAGGATGAGGTTCTTGCTGAACTCGCGCTGCACGGAAAAGTGCCAACTCGCCGTATAGGCGGTGCGCGTGTTCACCGGAATGTGCAGCGTGCGGGTGGTGGCCGTGGAGACGTTGGCGGGGTCCAGGAAGCCGGCCGGGTAGCCGTCCTGGGTGGGGCGGAAACAGGTCTGGATCGCCTGGCCGGCGCGACAGCGCCCCTGATTGGGCAACTGGGCGATGGAGGGACGCAGCACCCACGGAATGTTGCCGCTCAAGATATTCTCGCCGCCGAGGCGGTTGAAGTGAATGAAGCTGGTGCCGAAACCGGTCCGGGCGACCGTCTTCGGCGTCACCGTGTAAGCCAGGCCGAGGCGAGGAGACCAGTTGTTGGTATCGGGCTCGATGCCACTGCGGTCGCGGAATGAACCGTTCTTGGCGGGAACGATCGTCCGGGTGGCGGGATCGAAGTTCGAAAGACGATTCTGGGCTTCGTATTGGGGCGTGGCGAATTCGTAGCGGGTGCCGAGGTTGAGCGTCAGGTTGCGGGTGAGCTTCCAATCCGTCTGCAGATAGAAGAAGTGCATCTGCTGGCGGTATTGGGCGACGGTGGCAATGGCCAGCCGGTCGCGGGCAACTTCTTCTTCAACCCCACTCCCGGCCTGAGCTTCGTCGCACCAGCAGCTGATCGCTTTGGCAACACCGGCCCTTCGGTGCTGCTAGGCCCGGGCCGGCATAACTGGGATCTTTCGATTTTCAAAACCTTCGCCGCCACTGAGCGGTGGCGTTTGCAGTTCCGCGCCGAAGCGTTCAACGTCTTCAACTATGCCCAGTTCCGAGCACCCAACACCAACGCCTCAGACCGGGCTTATGGCACCGTTTCCGCCACGGGGCCGCCGCGTCTGATGCAGTTCGGCCTGAAGCTCCTGTTCTGATCTGTCGGCCTCGGAACCGAACGAACTCCCAAGGGCCGAGTGTAGCTGGTCGTAACGCAAAAGGCCGCCCCTCCATGCCAGGCTTCATTCGCAAGGCATCACACTAGATTGGGCGGTGATCCTACGCCGGCCCGCGCTCGAAAGAACTCCGTGGCACGATTCTGCCAGGAGGATCGCAACAGCCTATTTGGGCAATTTTGGGCAATGCGGTACGGCAGCGACGGCAAATTGAGCACCTGCGGCAACAAGGAATGAGTAACTTACGGACACAACAACCGGCCGGACGCAACGAATCCCACCCTCACCGCCGTATTAAGGCCTTTAAAATCAGCAACATATCCGGCTGGCCGTGTGTTCGTGTGCAATGTCGTGAACTACGGAAACCCACACCGCCCCCTGATTCCCTCGAAAAGAATCCGTTCTATCCGCCAGCAACAGTGGCCTTCTTATCGAGTTCAAACAAATCAACGTGCTCGTTCTCTTAAAACGCGCGGTTCGTGACAGGTGCTGTCAGCTGACGGAGCTTCTCAGACGGCGTAAGGTGTGTCACCGTCAATGCCTGTACGGGCCGGTATCGAAACTACGCCACACTCTTGTGTGGAGCAGCAGCGCTTTTTGATCGAGTACAGCCGATAGACAACTTCCGTATTCCAGAAAGGATAGGATAGTCCTGTAAGTCGAGCAGGAAATCATACCTGCATCCAATGCTATGACGATTACGTTATGTGGAAGCCAAACCATGGCGCTCCGCCGGAAATGATGATGTCCCACTCCTGGTTTCGCGAGATCTGGGATCAATTCCTAAGCAGTCCAACATCGCGACCCTTTCTCGACCACCTAAAGCGAGTTGGCCGGGATCAAGCGCGATCCACCGACAGCGAGCTGGCCGCAGGCTTCCTATTGAGTATTCAGTTTCATGCGCGCCTCACATGGAGCAAGGAATCAGATGCTCTACTCAACGAGTACATCCGTGAACAAGCGAATAATAGTCCGTCGTACTTCTCGTGGAAATTGGATGTCAAAACGCCGAGTGACCTTAGTTTGGCGAAAGCGTGGTAAGAGGCCCACTACTATAACATCGGGTTCCAAGATCAAGCGAATCGGGTCGAATTCTCCTCAGGACTGTGCGAGGACCGCGCCGGTCATCCAATGCTCATAATCACCGAATCACCGAAGCGCTCACTGTTTGGCGCAACCGAGGCCCCGAAAATAGCAGATATCTGCGACCTTTCGCGGGTAACGGCAATCAAAGGGTCCACCATCGACTGCTCAGTAGAGTATTGCGGCAAGTCCGTGAAGCTTAAGGCGTAGTAACAATCCAGGCTGATCGCTCCCGCGCCGCTATTTCTTCGAGGATATTTTTCTTGCGAGGTCGAGTTCGTGACGGATGACTCCCCTGATGAGGTATGCGAGTGCTTCGGATAGAGCCTTTCTTTGCCAGCGATCACGCGCAAGACTTAAGAGGGTCTGCCGCAGTATCTCGACTCGCAGGAATCTGATGTCTTCATTCTCTCGGGCGTGGAAGACCTGCTGCCGGTTTACCGGCAGGACATCGACGGAACGTGGGTCGCCAGCCATACGGAATACCGAAGAGACCCGGAGGGATTCCGGTTCCGTGATCAACAAGGCCACTTGGTCGTGCATGCGGACGAAATCGACGGCTACAGCGTCCGCCGCTACCGGCCGCGCGTCGAAGGGCTCTTCGCTCGGATGAAGCGCTGGAGCAAAATCGGAAATCCGGGCGATAGCTTGCGTCTCAGATCATCTGAATAGGCCTTTGCCGTCTCGTGCGTAGAGCGCTCAAGCCAGAGCCACTATAGGATACGTGAAGTTGCTCTAAAACCGAATCCGCAAGCCCATCTGCGTCGTCCGCCCTACACCGACACCGTTCAAATTGAACTGTCCGCTCGACTTGCCGAAGAATGTGGAGCTGATGGCCGTGCTCGGATCGTTCCAGGTCATCCTGTTCGGCACGTTGAACGAGTCCAGCCGGATCTCCGCTGAGAATCGCTCGGTGATGGCAACCGACTTCACCATCGACGCATCCAGATTGAAGAACGCCGGACCGGTCACGCCGTCGTAGACCCAAGGATTCGCACGCCGCGTGAACGCCGGCAACACCGCGAACTTCGTCGTGTCGAACCAGCCGGTGGGGCCCGGATTGTCAATTCTCGGATCGCCGGTGGCAATCAGCCCGGGGAATGATAGAAAGTTGCCCGATCGCCACGTCAAAACCGGGCTGAAGTTCCACCCGCCGACAATCGCGTCGAGGGCGCGCGGCGCGCTGCTCAGGAGTTGACGGCCCCGGCCTACCGGGAACTGCCACATGCCGCCGAAGGTAATCCGATGCCGCGCTTGGGTGTCATTGAGCCACGTCCGCTGTTGCAGAAACTGGTCCTGATCGTCGTAGTAGGTCAGGTTTTTCGCGTAGGTGTACGAGTAGCCGCCCAGAAACGCGATCCCGGCGCCAAACCCTTTCCGCACCCGCAAAGAGAATTGGTGGTACCGCAAGCCACCGTTGTTTTCATAATCCGTCACGTTCAAGGCGCCATACTGCGGATAAGGAACCAGCAATGAAGAGAGCGCGACATTCGGCTGATTTCGCAACGTTCCGGGGAATTTCGCCGGCGTCAGGATGTTGTAGAACGGATTCGGCACGGACTGATTAATTGCCGCTTTGTTCGTATACCCGATACGCGGATCCGTCATGTTGATGTTGCGGGCCGCGGGGCCATTAGCCGTATTCAGGAAGTAGGTAGCGTCTACTACCGTGCCGAAAATCTCCCGCTGATAGGACACATTGATCCGGTCCAGATGTTGACGCGGCCGTTCGTTCGCAAACCAGCTCAGTGCGCTACCCAAGCCGGTATAGTCGCCCAGAGTCTTCCCCGTCACCGCTTGTACCGGGAAGGTGGCCGGGGGAAACGGATTGTCCAGCGCCATCTGCGGAATGCCCAGCAGCGGACCCGGCGCCGTCGTCTCCAGGGCGAAGCCATAGAAATTGCCCTGCGTCAAATTGCTACTCCGCAGCCAAGGCGAATAGTAACGGCCCCAGCCGGCGCGCAAAGAGCTTTTCGCGTCGAGTCGCAACGCAATACCGGCGCGCGGGGAAAGCGTTCCCGCCGTAGCCTTCCACTGCCCCTTCTGATCGGCGCCCGTCCAACGATAGGCCCCGTTAAATGTCCACGAACCCTGGTAGAACTGCTTTACCGCCGCGGACATCTGCGGCGCATTGGCGCCCTGCAACTCCGGAATTGGTACCGTCAGATCGACACCGCGAGCCGCCCGGTCCTCTTCTTCGCGGAACGGCTGTTCCACTTCCCACCGGAGGCCGAGATTCAGTGTAATCCGGCGGCTGAGTTTAAAGTCGTCGTTTAGATAGAGTCCGTAAGTGCGCTCGTAAAGCCGGGTCGTCACACGTGTTGGCATCTGCGCGGAGTTGATGGCGCCCAAAAGAAATGACGCGTAGCCGTCCCCAGAGACGCGCGTGTCGGGATTCAAATAAGTGTTGGCGGTCGTCGTCGCGTTGAAGGAGAACGACGGAAAGCTAATCTGCGGCAACTGCCACGTGCTGCCGTAGCGCGATTCGAAACCGAACTTCACGTAGTGCCGGTCATATTGATGAGCGACCTTGATCGATTCCTGATCCTGCTTCGAATGCTTCCGCCACAGCGGGCCATTTGCCCCCAATCCCGACGAGTAGGACGACATAATGCTCCCGCCATCGCCATGGCTGATCACCATTCCGGGCGGCACTTCCTTGATCGCACCCGAAGCGAAGATCGCCTTGTACCAGGGATTGTTCGCCCACAGCGAATCGTATCCCTTGAACGTCGTCGTCGGGCTGGCTTCGTCAATAAACCCATAGTAAGCAAAATTGCCGCTCACCACCGTCCGCGCGCTCTTCACCCACGTCAGTTCATTGCTAATCTGCAGCGCGTGGCGGTTGCTGCCGCGGTCGCTCATCCAAACCAGATCGTCGCCGAGCGGATTGCTCGCCGTGATCGGCGTGCGGAAGAAGCTCACCCGGCCGGCGTAGCGCAGGCTATCGTTGATGTGATAATCCGTGCGGTCGGAGAAGTTGCGATACGGAGTGAACAGCTTCAAGGGCACCACGTAGTTCCGCGCGCCATAGTTGCCGATGGCCGCCTGGTTGGCCTGCGGCAACACCGCCGTGTAGGCCGAGGCCACGCGGCTAATGCGCGACGCCGGAATGACGTTGCCGGGGAACGCCTGACGCGTCACCGTGCGGCCATCGGCGGAGGTTTGGGTCGTGTTGGGGTCATAGACCACGCGGAGCGCGTTGGCCGTATTCTTCGATTCTGAAAAGTTCCCGGCGCGTTCCAGCGCGCTCGGCAACTGGCCCGTAATGGTCTGCGGATCGGTTAGCTCCCACCCTTCGAAGGCCACGAAGTTGAACCACTTATTCTTCCGGATCGGGTTGCCCAGCGTGCCGCCGAAGATATGATTGCGCTGGATGTTCGGCGTCCGGTTCACCCGGTTCAGCACCGCGTTGGCCCAGGGGTAGACGCCCTGATAAAAAACCACGCCGTTCACCTTATTCGTTCCCGATTTCAAGGTCACGCTCACCGCCGACCCGGTACTCTGCCCGAACTCGGCGTCAATCGCATTCACCTGGACATTTACTTCCTTCACCATATCCGGCGACGGGACGTAGCCGGTGAACACCCCTAGCCCGACAGGCGCGCCATCCACTTGGAAGTCGCTGCCGTTCACGCCGCCCACCGTCTGAGTGCCGGTACCGGTGCTGTGATACGGCTGGCTTTCCAGCCGAGTATCGGATTGCACCACCGACGGGTCGACTTTGGAGAAGAAGAACGGGTTGCGCTGGTACTGCGGAATGCTTCCCGCAATCTGGCCGTCGATGGTGGTTTCCAGCTTACTCGAATTGAATTGGACCTGTGCGTTATCGGCGGCCACGGTCACCGATTCGGAAATGGCTCCCACATTGAGAACGGCGTCAACCGTAACGTCCGCTCGCTGCCGTATCACGATACCGGTGGCCTCGAACTTCGAAAAACCGGCGGATTCCACGGTGAGCAAATAGGTTCCCGGCACCACCAGATCGAACAGAAACGATCCATTGGCCGCGCTTTGGCGGGTGCTGGAGATCGTGGTATCCGTGTTTGTCAGCCGCACGGCGGCTCCGGCGATAACGGACTTGGAGGCCTCGAATACCGTGCCCTGGATTCGTCCCCGATAGTCCTGGGCCGGGAGAAACGCCGGCGTCAGAGCCAGCGCGCTTAAACCAATTAGAACCTGCCCAAAGGCATTCGTTCCCATCTGTTCTCTCCTTGCCCAAGTTCTGACTTCAGTTGGTACAAACCGACGGTACGCCCCTCGGATTTCAAGGGAATTACATTGGCGATAAAATACGGCGTCGAACTGAACTCCGTTTCCCGCGGCGGATTCGAAAGCCTAAAAGCCTAATACACTTATAGCTATATGGATATTCCTGCCCATCGCTCCATATAGGTAAAACTGTAATCGAGAAGCTTCACCACCCTTCTGCAAACATTGACTTAAAATGTTTGACTAAATCGGACTTAGCGGGCGAATCTGGTCGGCAAATGCTCCCGCAGTGTTCTCTAACTCTTTCATTCCATTGATTGTGTATGGAGCGTTTACCGTTTTGGAGCGATGGGAATTATTAACCGGACCGGAGTAGTAAGGGCTGGACCATGGCGAAGAAGGCATTCAGTTCAATGGCTTCCGCGTATCTATACAAGCGATACATCGCCGGTGACTCGGCGCGGGAACAGGCATACGAAGAGGAAGTCATCAACGCGGAGATCGCCCGGAAGATTTATGATCTTCGCGCAAAGGCCGGACTCACACAGCAAGAGCAGGCTTCTCGGGTGGGCACTACAAAATCCGCAATCTGTCGCTTGGAGGTTGCCGGCTGCGACGGGCATTCGCTCTTTATGCTGAAGCGAATTGCTGAAGCTCTCTGCAAGCGAGTACAGATTCGTTTCGTCTCCGCCAGGAACCTACGAGTTGCTTGATCTTTCGTGGTCCACAAGTGGCCGATTCCAAATGGCGATCGTCTCGCCTGCCTTGCGCAATGGGGAAACGGGGCCGGCGCCATTTCTTGGATGATGATCTGTGACAACAGCTCCGCAACCTGGCAGGGAGCCCCGCTGCCGTACCAGCCGCGGCAATGCTGGACAGATCGCGGATACCTGTTCCGTTTTGCAGGTTCTATCGCAGTCAGACCGGGACGATTGTGAGATAGTCACCGCGAAGGTTGCCGGGTCCGGCGCCTGCGCGCTCAGTATGTTAGGAGCCGTTAGGGGCTTTAGGAGTTAGGGGCTTTAGAATATGAATGAGGGCTGGATGAAGCGGCTGATTGGCGGCGATGATGCCGCCGGGAGGAAGAGAGACCGGATCTCCGATCCAGTCCGAACACACGCCGCCCGCCTCCCGCACCAGCAGGATTCCGGCGGCGACATCCCACGGTTGAAGGCCCCAGTCCCAGGCGGCGTCAAAGCGCCCGGCGGCGACATAAGCCAGGTCGAGCGCACTCGAACCGGTACGGCGGAGACCTTGGGCCCGGCGGGCGATTTCGAGGAACGGCTGGGGATCGAGATCACGGTGACGTTTGCCGGAAGGGAAGCCGGAGGCGAGGATGGCCTGGTCGAGAGGGGCGACCTGCGAAACTGCCAGGGAGGCGCCGTTGAGATGAGCGCCACCGCCTCTTTCAGCAGTGAAGGTTTCACCGCGGACGGGGTCGTGCGTGATGGCGAGGGTGGGGAATCCGCCTTCGATGAGCGCGATCGTTACGCAGAAGTGGGGGATCCCGCGACAGAAGTTCTTGGTGCCGTCAAGGGGATCGATACACCAGTAGATATCGGTGGGGCCAAGGGCGTGGGCTTCTTCGGAGACGACGCCGTGCGCGGGGAACGCATTTCGCAGGAGTTGAGTGAGGAGTTCGGAGGAAGCGAGATCGGTCTCAGTGACGACGTCGAGGAAGCCCTTACGTTGAGCGGGAACGCGACGGTGGAAGGCTTCCAGGACAAGGGCGCCGGCCTGGTGGACGAAGCCGGTTACTGTTTCAAGCATGGGAAACGGTCCATGAGCGCGAAGGGGGTGGCCGGATCGGGCTGCATAAAGATACAGAGATCGGTGAGTTGGACCGGCGTGAATTCGGAGAAGTGAGCCTTCAAGGTCTGGAGGAAAATTTGACGGGTGTTCTTGTCCGGAATGGACGATGTCAACGTCATGTGGAATTTCCATTCATCTAGGACGTAGGGGTACCCCCATTTCGCGAGGAGTTCGCGCTGGCGAGGGGATAGCTCTTTTTCGGGGCGGACGGCGGGACGGCGAAAGTAATCGAAATCCTGGACGCAGCGGGCGGCCAGCGCGTTCAGCGGTTCGGAAGGGACCGAGAGGGTTAGGGCGATGAAGTTGCCGAGCAGGTTAACGGTGAACGGCGGCAGGGTGAGGCGTACTTGCTCGGCAGCGAAGCATTGAAGCGCTTGGCGGAGTTGGTCCGGTGTTTGGCCGTCGTTCAACGCGAAGGGCGGCTTTAGCGTCGCGTGGAAGCCATAGTGGCGGGGGGAGACGGTGTGGGGTTGGGAATCTGGATCGGCAAACCAGGCGGCGGCTTTTTGGGCGAGTGGCGAGTCCAGCCGCGGTGCGAAGTAGATAGCAAAGCGGGCGTCACGCGACACGCTTGCCCTCCCGCCAGACGCGGACGACGCAGGGTGTATCCCCGATCAGCGCGATCTCGACCAGATCGGCGCGCTTGCCGGGAGCGAGCGAACCGCGGTCTGTCAGGTTGGCCATTTCGGCGGGACGGGAGGAGATCCAACTGGTGGATTCGTGGAGGGAGATTTCGAGTTCGCGCGCGAGTTGAAAGACAGCGTGGAAGAGGCTGACGGGGGCGTAGTCGGACGAGAGGGCATCGACCAGGCCGTGCCTGGCGGCTTCGGCGGCGGAGAGGTTGCCGGACTGGGAACCGCCCAGGATGACGTTTGGCGCGCCCATAATGCTTTGAATGCCGACGTCGCGCGCAGCCTGCGCCGCCTCCAGCGTGGTGGGAAATTCGGAGATGGTTATGCCATCCCGTTGGGCCTCGGCTATGTGATCGGGACTGGCGTCGTCGTGGGAGGCGGTGGGGATCCCGGTGTCCTGGAGCATCGCCACGAGTTCGCGGCGATTGGGTCCGGCGTATTTTTTTTGTTTTTCGCACTCGGATTGAACGTGATGGTTGAACCAATCGTCATTGACGGGACCCATTCGTTCGTAGCCGCGGCGGAGGCGGACGAGGTCGGTGACTTGACGCTGTCCGGGGGTGTGGTCCATGAGCGAGACGAGGCGGAGATCGGGGTTGGCGAGGATGGGTTCGAGGCGGGCGGGGGTTTCAGGATGGGGGAGTTCACAGCGGAGGTGGAGGAGGTGATCGGCGCGGAGGAGGGCGGCGGACTTGGCCAGGTTAAGGGCGAGGATGCAATCGGCGACAAAATCGCGGGGGAGACCGTGGAGGTCGCTATCCACACCGATGCAGATGGCGTTCAAGACGGTGGTGAAACCGAGAGCGGCCACCTGGGCGTCGTGGGCGAGGAGTGCGGGGAGGGAGGGCCAACGGGAGCCGCGGGGCTGGAGGTGCTTTTCCAGGTTATCGGTGTGGAGTTCGACGCAGCCGGGAAACAAGAAGTGGCCATCGAGATCGATGGCTTCCGGAACAGAGGTACCGCCGCCGGCGATGACGGCGATCGTGCCATTGGAGGTTTCGAGGGTTCCTGGGAAGACGCCGGCGGGGCCGACGATCTGGCAGTTGGTGAGGAGCATGAAGGGGTCTACTCCTCACGTTATCGAAAATAAGTTACGCGAGAATGAACGGCTACCAGAGCAGTTTCAGGCCGAACTGAACCTGGCGGGGGGAGTTGGCCTGGGAGACGACGCGGCCGAAGGCGACGTTGGTGACCGTAGTGTTGGGGGCGCTGAACTGGACGCGGTTGAGGGCGTTGAGGGCTTCGGCGCGGAACTGGATGCGGACGCGCTCACCGGGAAGGGCACGGAATTCCTTGAAGAGAGAGAGGTCCGAATTGTTGGAGTAGTGGGTGCGGATGTCGTTGATGCGGGGGCTGGCGTTGCCGAAGGTGAAGGGATCGGGCTGGGAGAAGGCGGAGGTATCGAACCAGCGGTTTAGGCGATCGTAGGCGGAACCGGAAATTCTGCCGGAGCGGCCGTTGTTGTTGGCGTAAACGACGTCGGCGAAGGTGCCGGCGGTGTTGGCGGCAGTCATGCGGACAGGGGTGCCGGTTTGGATGGTCGAGATGCCGTTGAACTGCCAGCCGCCGATGAGGGCGTTGGTGAAGGGGTTGGCATCGGCAAAAATGCGGCGGCCCTTGCCAAAGGGAAGCTCGTAGAGATAGCTGACGACGAGGCGATGGGGAATGTCGCGGACGGCGACCGCTTTTTCGTACTCCATGCGGTAGTGGCTTTGGACGGACTCTTCACCCTGGTCCATGGTTTTAGACCAGACATAGGACGCTTCGAACTGGAGGCCGAAGCCCATGCGCTTTTTGACGGTGAGCTGCGCGGCGTCGTACCACGAGCTGCCGCCCAAGTTCTGAGCGAGGAGAAGATCGGTGAACTGGGGGAAGGGGCGGAGGAGCTGGGAGCGGGCTATGCGAGGGGCGCGGAAGGCGTCGGTATTGACGATGCCGGCAAAGGGGTTAGTGATGAGCTCGTTGAGACGGGTGCCGAAGGACTGGGCCGAGGGGTTGAGTTCATTGGCGTTATAGAAGAACTCCAGGCCGTGGCCACGGTTGCCGATGTAGCCGGCTTCGAGGAAGATGCCGGCGGGGAGGCTGTATTGCATGGTGAAGTTCCACTGCTGGGTCCAGCCGGTGGGGTCGTCAAAGTGTTTGGCGCGGAAGCCCTGGCCGACGGCGGCGAGGAGGCCGCGGGAGGATCCTTCGGGGTTATTGAGGCCTGAGGGGTAAGGATTGCGGAGGAGATTGAGGGGGGTGATGCCATCGAGGGAGGTGACCCAGGGGGTTTCCGAGCCGAAGCCGTACGGGACGTCGGCGACGGCGGCGCCACCGAAGGAGCTGCCGTACATGTGGGCGTAGCCGCCGCGGAGGACGAGTTTGGAGGTGGCTTGATAGGCGAAGCCGAGGCGGGGAGCGGCCTGGTTGGTGAACCAGCGGTAGCCCTGGCGGCTGACGCCGTTGACGCCGACGTGGACGAGGCCGCCGCGGATTTCCGAGAAGGTGGGGACTTTGCCGGAGAGGGGAGAGATGACATCGGGGTCGAAGTAGTTGAGGCGGTTGAAGCGCTCGGTTTTTGGGGTGTCGAAGTCGTAGCGGAGGCCGATGTTGAGGGTGAGTTTGCGGGTGATGCGCCAGTCGTCCTGGAGGAACCAGGCGAAGTAATAGCTTTGGGCGGCTTGGTCTTTGAAGCTGCGGTAGAGAATGCCGGCGCCGGAGCCCGTACCGAGGAGGAGGGAGGCTACGCCATTGCCGGCAGAGGAGCTGGCGCGGGTGGGGTTGGGGCCCTGGGTCATGGCGGGGGTGAAGGCAAAGACGCCTGCTGGGGTGCGGGTTTCGCGGACGTTAGCGCGAATCATGCGGCCGTCGAAACCGAACTTGATTAAGTGGTTGGGGCGGGAGTGGGAGAAGGTGGAGTTGAGGTTGTGGGTGTTGAGGGAGCTATGGCGGTGGTCGCCGCCGCCGAGGGTCTGGTAGCCGGTGGCGTTGAACTGGGGGAAGACGCCGATGTCGGCAAGCTGATCGATGGAGGTGGGGAGACCGAGGGAAGAGGGCTTGAAGCCAAGGCTTTGGTTGGCGAGGTTGAAGATGACGCGGGAGAAGGCCATGCGGGTGGTCCAGACGTTGGAGGGGGAGAGGGTGTTGGA
>CAMATG010000020.1 GCA_945860645.1 Candidatus Sulfopaludibacter sp. SbA3
ACCGCCGCCCCCACCGCCGGAAACGCCGCAATAAACCCCATCGCCACCAGCAATGCAAAAATCCCCATCGCCAGGTTCAACCGTCGCGCGAACCACTTCCCCACCAGTGCCAAACTAACAACCGACAGCGCACTCTGCCCCAGCGCCCGAGTCAACGTCAGCAAAACAAACAACACCCCAATCGATCGCGCAAACGTCATCCCCAACACCGCCAACCCCAACCCCAGCGCGACACAACCCATAACCACCCGCGCCCCCCACCGGTCCGTGAACCGCCCCACCGGCAAACACAGCACCGCTCCGAACAACGTCGCCCACAAGTTCACCTGGGCAAACACCACCCGGCTCATGCCCCAATCGGCCAGCAGCGGCTCCGTCACCAGCCCCAACCCCTGCGTCCGCCCCGGCAGCGTCGCCACCATCGCCAGCGCCGCCAGCACCAGGTTCACCCACCCGTAATGAAATCGCGCAAGCATGAATAGGATTGCTATTGTAGCCTGTGCCAACGTGATTCTCTGGACCATCCGCCTCGCAACCCTCTGCTACGCCGCTGCCCTCGCCCAGCTCATCTATCGCCGCGATGCCCGCCCCCTCTGGACCCTCGGCTGCCTGCTCTATCTCGCCCACGTCCTCGCTGCTTTCCACTTTGCCTACCACTGGAGCCACGCCTTCGCTGTCGCCGAAACCGCTCGCCAAACCCAGGCCCTCTTCGGTCTAAACTGGGGCGGCGGTGTCTGGTTCAACTATGTCTTCACCGCCCTCTGGACCGCCGATACCCTCTGGTGGTGGTGCAGCCCGCAAACCCGCGCCTCGCGCCCGCTTTGGCTCAGCCGGAGCATCCATTTCTACCTCGCCTGGATGTTCATCAATGGCGCCATCGTCTTCCCCCAAGGCCTCACTCGCTGGGTCTCTCTCGCCCTCGCCGCCGCTCTCGTGCTAGCCGCCAAACATGCCAAACTGAATAGCAATGCAAGTCGTGAACATCGGCAACCGCACTGACGTTCCTCCGCCAGAGGAAACCCGGGAAGGCAACTACTTCGTCTCCAACTACCCGCCCTTCTCCTTCTGGCGCCCCGAAAAGCTCAACGAAGCCGAAGCCGCCCTCAACCGCCCCCCCGTCGCCGGCACCCCCCTCGGCATCTACGTCCACATCCCCTTCTGCCGCAAACGCTGCCACTTCTGCTACTTCAAGGTCTATACCGATAAGGACTCCGGCGAAATCGAAGCCTACCTCGACGCCGTCCGCCGCGAGCTCGCCCTCTACGCCGCCAAACCCATCATCGGCGGCCGCAAGCCCCGCTTCATCTACTTCGGCGGCGGCACGCCCTCGTACCTCTCCACCAAACAACTCGGCGGCCTCGTCGACGAAATGAAGCGCCTCCTCCCCTGGGACGAAGTGGAAGAGGTCACGTTCGAGTGCGAACCCGGCACCCTCACCGAAGGCAAGCTCGAAGTCCTCCGCAAAATCGGCGTCACCCGCCTCAGCCTCGGCATCGAAAACTTCGACGACGAAATCCTCAAAGCCAACGGCCGCGCCCACGTCTCCAAGGAAATCGACCGCGCCTACAACTTCGCCCGCTCCGTCGGCTTCCCCCAAATCAATATCGATCTGATCGCCGGCATGGTCGGCGAAACGGAAGAAAACTGGCGCGAAACCGTTCGCCGCGGCATCGAACTTGCCCCGGATTCCGTCACCATCTACCAGATGGAAGTGCCCTTCAATACGACCCTCTCCAAGGAAATGCGCATCCGCGGCGAAGCCGTCGCCCCCGTCGCCAGCTGGGACGTCAAACGCGCCTGGACCAGCTACGCCTGGGACGAATTCACCAAAGCCGGCTACACCGTCACCAGCGCCTACACCGCCGTCAAAGACCCCAGCCGCGAATCGTTCGTCTACCGCAACCTCCTCTGGGCCGGGGCCGACATGATCGGTGCCGGCGTCGCCAGCTTCTCCCACGTCGGCGGCACGCACTATCAAAACGAGCACCAGTACGAAACCTACATCGACCGTCTCACCCGCGGCGAACTCCCCCTCCTCCGCGCGCTGACCCCCACCGACAGCGAACGCTTCGTCCGCGAGTTCATTCTCAAACTGAAGCTCGGCCAACTCCGTCGCGACTACTTCACCACCAAGTACGCAACCGACCCCGCCGTCCACTTCGCCGCCGAATTAAAATCACTCGAATCGGAAGGCTTCCTCCAAGTCCACCCCGAAACCATCGAACTCTCCCGCGCCGGCCTCCTCCAGGTCGACCGCCTGCTCCACCAGTTTTTCCTGCCCGAACACCGTAACGCCCGCTACGCCTGAAGCGCCAGAAAAAAGAACCAATCGCGCCCCCAGGAATCGGTGTAAAAGAGGGAATCCAGAATGAGCCAAACCAGCTTTGATGCCATCGTCGTCGGTGGCGGACCCGCCGGCGCCACCGCCGCTGCCCATCTCGCCCAGAAAGGCCGCCGCGTCGTCGTCCTCGAACGCGAAAAGTTCCCCCGCTACCACATCGGCGAATCGCTGATGCCCTACTGCTACTTCCCGTTGGAACGCCTCGGCCTCGCGGAAAAGATGAAGGAGTCCCACTTCCCCAAGAAGTACTCCGTCCAGTTCGTCAACACCATGGGCAAGCTCTCCCAGCCCTTCTACTTCTTCCAGCATTTCGATCACGCCGCCTCCACCACCTGGCAAGTCGTCCGCAGCGAGTTCGACCAGATGATCCTCGATAAAGCCCGCTCCAACGGCGCCGAAATCCTCGAGGAAACCAACGTCCGCGAACTCATCTGGGACAACGGCGCCGTCGTCGGTGTCCGCACCGACAAGGGCGAATTCCACGCCCCCATCACCATCGACGCCACCGGCCGCGACGCCCTCGCCGTCACCCGCAACGGCTGGAAAGTCCGCGATCCCTACCTCAACAAAATCGCCATCTGGACGTACTATAAAGGCGCCGCCCGCGATGCCGGCCTCGACGAAGGCGCCACCACCGTCGCCTACCTCCCCGAACGCGGCTGGTTCTGGTACATCCCCCTCCCGGACAACATCATCTCCGTCGGCATCGTCGCTGAAAAGGATTACCTCTACCGCGACACCCGCGACCTCGCCGAAATCTTCACCCGCGAAATCGAAGCCAATCCCTGGATCAAGGAACACCTCGCCCCCGGCGAACAGTTCGGCAAATACTGGGTCACCGGCGAATACTCCTACCGCTCCCAACACTGCGCCGCCGATGGCCTCATCCTCGCCGGCGACGCCTTCGCCTTCCTCGATCCCGTCTTCTCCTCCGGCGTCTTCCTCGCCCTCCGAACCGGTGAACTCGCCGCCGAAGCCGCCGACGCCGCCCTCGCCGCCGGTGACTTCTCCGCCGCCCAGTTCGCCCCCTACGGCGAACAGGTCTGCGAAGGCATCGAAGCCATGCGCAAGCTCGTCTACGCCTTCTACGACGACGCCTTCAGCTTCAAAGAATTCCTCATGGCCAACCCCACTCTGAAGGGCGATCTGACGGACTGCTTAATCGGCAACCTCACCCACGACTTCGGCCCCCTCTTCGGCGCGCTCAAGGACTTCGCGAAACTCCCGGCCCCCCTCTCCCACGGCGCGCCTCTCCTCACGCCCCAACTCACGGAGCGCTGATTGGCCTACAGCTTCAAAATCACCCGCCGCGTCGAATTCCCCGAAACCGACATGGCCGGCATCGTCCACTACTCGAACTTCTTCCGCTACATGGAATCGGCCGAACACGCCTTCTTCCGCTCTCTGGGCCTCAGTATCGCCCCCGGCGGCAAAGAAGCGGTAGGCTGGCCCCGCGTCCACGCCGATTGCGACTTCCGCAAACCCCTCCGCTTCGAAGACACCGTCGAAGTCGAACTCCTCGTCAAAGAAAAGCGCGAACGCTCGTTGGTCTATCTCTTCATCCTCCGCAAGCTCAACGCGGACCCCGTCCACGAAGTCGCCCGCGGCCACCTCGCCGTCGCCTGCATTCGCAAGGACCCCCAAACCGGAGCGATGTCCAGTACCCCCATCCCCGCCGAAATCGCCGACCTCATCGAACAAGCCCCCCCGGAGCTACTGGCCTGATGCCCCTCGCCCAACTCCGCCAGCTCCGCCAAGCCCTCCTCCCGGCCAACCAGTTCTACGCCCCCCGCCTGGCCCACGATTTCCAGTCCCTCGAAGAATTCGCCGAACACGTCCCCTTCACCACCAAACAGGAACTGGTAGCCGATCAACTGGCCCACCCGCCCTTCGGCACCTGGCACACGGAACCAATCGCGAACTACACCCGCTTCTGCCAAACCAGCTCGACCACCGGCAACCCCCTCCGCTGGCTCGACACGCCGGCCAGCTGGGACTGGATGTGCAACTGCTGGCAGCGAGTCTACGAATCCGCCGGCGTCCAACCCGGAACCCGCATTTTCTTCGCCTTCTCCTTCGGCCCCTTCCTCGGCTTCTGGACGGCCTTCGACGCCGCCACCCGCATGGGCTGCCTCGCCATCCCCGGTGGCGGCATGTCGTCAACTGCCCGCCTGCGAACGTTGATCGATTCCGAAGCCGAAGTCCTCTGCTGCACCCCAACCTACGCCGTCCGCTTAGCCGAAGCCGCGCCCCACGAAACGCCAAATCTGAAAACCATCATCGTCGCCGGCGAACCGGGCGGCAGCGTCCCCGGAACGAGAGCCCTCTTGGAACGCCTCTGGCCCGGCACCCGCATCGTCGACCACCACGGCATGACCGAAACCGGCCCCGTCAGCTACGAGTGCCCCCAACGCAAAGGCGTCCTCCACATCATGGAGCAGTTCTTCTACGCCGAAATCGTCGACCCCCACACCGGTGCCCCGCTTCCCCCAGGAGCCCGCGGCGAGCTTGTCCTAACCAACCTCGGCCGCACCGCCGCCCCCGTCATCCGCTACCGCACCGGCGACATCGTCCAGCCCGACACCACCCCCTGCCCCTGCGGCAGCAACGAACTCGCCCTGGTCGGCGGCATCCTCGCCCGCCGTGATGATATGGTGGTCATCCGCGGCGTCAATGTCTATCCCAGCGCCATCGAAGACGTCATTCGCGCCTGCGGCGGCGTCGCCGAATACCGCGCCGAAATCACCACCGTCCGCGCCATGACCGAAATCTCCTTGAAAATCGAGCCCGACCCCGCCGCGCCCGAGGACCTCACCCACCGCCTCGAATCCGGCCTCCGCGACGCTCTCGGCCTCCGCATCCCCACCGAAATCGTCGAACCCGGTACGCTCCCCCGGTTCGAAATGAAAGCCCGCCGCTGGGTTCGTTTGTAGCGCCATGAATACGCACGCCGTCGAAAACATCCTCCTCGTCGTCCTCATCCAACTGGCCGTCATCATCGCCGCCGCCCGCGTCTTCGGCATGCTCTTCCGCCGTTTCGGCCAACCGCAAGTCTGCGGAGAAATCGCCGCCGGTTTAATCCTCGGACCCTCCCTCTTCGGCCGTTTCTTCCCCGAAATATCAACAGAAATATTCAGCCCCACCGTCAATCCCATCTTCAGCATCATGAGCCAGGTCGGTCTGGTGCTGCTCATGTTCCTGATCGGGATGGAGTTCGAATTCAGCCATCTGAAACAAAACCGCCGCGCCGCCATCAGCGTCTCGCTAGCGGGTATCGTGCTCCCCTTCGGCCTCGGCCTCTGGCTCGGCTATTACATGCACGGCGTGCTGCACCTGGAAAGTAATCCCCTCTACTTCGCCCTTTTCATGGCCACAGCCATGTCCATCACGGCCATCCCCATCCTCGGCCGCATCATGGTGGAACTGGAGTTGAACCGCACCGTCCTCGGCTCACTGACAATCACCGCCGCCGCCATGGACGACGCCATCGGCTGGATCCTCCTCGCCATCGTCACCGCTATCACCCAGTCCGCCTTCGATCCCTGGAAATTCGCCAAGATGATCGGCGGCGTTCTCCTCTTCGGCGCCGTGATGTTCTTCGCAGTCCGTCCCCTGACCATCCGCTGGATCACCACCTCCCTCCGCCGCAACGGCGGAACTCTCTCCCTAAATACCCTGGCCGTCCTGCTGATCTTAATCTTCGTATGCGCCATCTGCACCAACCTGATCGGCATCTTCTCCATCTTCGGCGCGTTCCTATTCGGAGCCATCCTCTACGATCAAACAGAACTAGTCACCGCCATCCGCGCCCGCCTCAGCGACTTCGTAACGGTCTTCTTCCTACCGATCTTCTTCACCTACACCGGCCTGCGCACAGACATCGGCAGCATGAACGGCGGCGAACTCTGGTTCCTCTGCGGCCTGGTCCTGTTGGCCGCCACCGTCGGCAAACTAGGCGGCTGCACATTAGCGGCCAAGTGGAACGGCTTCAACTGGCGCGACGCCTCCATGATCGGCATCATGATGAACACCCGGGCGCTAATGGAGCTAATCGTCATCAACATCGGCTACGAACTGGGCATCATCCCGAAGACAGTCTTCTTCATGCTGGTCTTCATGGCCATCACGACGACATACATGACCGCCCCAATCATGCGCCGCATCACCCCCACCCTCCCCCGCACCTAAGATTCCCCTGGGAGCCGTGCTACCGGAAAAATCCCAGATTCCCGAAATCCCCGAATCACTTCCCGGAATACCCCTTCCGCACCCACTCCTCGACCCTCTTCCGCCCCTCCCCACCCCCCGCCATCCCCAAATAAGCCCGATAAAACCGCACCGCCTCCCCCCGCTTCCCCGCCAAATCAAAACACTGCCCCGCCCGCACGTACGCCTGCCCAGCCAACGGCGACCCCGCCTCAACACCCCCAAACCGCTCCCCCGCCAACAAATACGACCCCTCCACCGCCAACGCCTCCCCATACTGCATCAACACCAGATCCCGAAGCCGCTGATCCTTCCCCCGCAACAACTCCTCAAACACCAAGGCCGCCGCCCCCGCCCGCCGCATCTGCGCCAACGTCGCCCCCATCTCCACCCGCAACAACAAATTCTCCGGATACTTCGCCGAATACGCCTCCAACTCCGCCAGCGCCGCGCCCGGCCTCCCCTCATACCGGTACAACGCAATCAACACCGCCCGCGCATCGTCCCTGTTAAACACCCCCTTCCGAACTACCATCTCCAACTCCCCCATCCCCTTCGCCTTCCCGCCCCGCACCCCGGCCATCACGGCAATCATCCGAAACGGCTGCGGAATGCACCCCACCGCATAGTGATACGTGCCCAACGTCAGATACGCATCCACAAACGAAGGATCAATTCGAATCACCCGCTGGTGCAACTTCACACTCCGCACCCCATCCCGTAAAGCCGCCATAAACCGCCTCTGCGCCGACATCGCATACGCCGCCCGCACCCCATACACCGCACCCAAATAGTACAGCGCCTCCGCCGACTCCGGCCGCGCATCCACCATCGCCTGCGCCTTCTCCATCGCCCTCCCCAAATGCCCCTGAAACTCCAAATCAACGGAAGCTTCCACCCCCTCCGCCCCCGCATAAAACTTCGAGTCTTTCGAATACACACTCGAACTCAACCGCCGCTGCTTAAACAGATACTCCTGCCAAGTCACCGATGCCAGCGCCAAATCCCCCGCCGGATGCCGTGGAAACTCCCGCGCCAACTCCCCAAACCGCACCCGCGCCAACGCATAATCTGTTCGATAAGCCGCGTCCCACCCCGCATCCCGCAGCCCTTCCAACCCCGTCAACACCAACGCCAAACACAACACGGTCATACAACCACCCCCGGCCTACACCCTGCAAGCCGGGGGCCAACCCAAAACCCTACAACACGTTCGCCAACACACCCCCATCAATCAAAACCGTAGTCCCCGTAATATAGCTCCCCGCCTCCGTCCCCAACAGCAACGCCACCCCCGCAATCTCCTCTGGCTTCCCCCACCGCTTCACCGCCGTCCGGTTCGTGAACTCCAACTTCTGCTCATCGTTCAACAACCCCAACGGCAGCTCCGTCAAAAACGGTCCGGGCGAAATACAATTCACCGTCACCCCATACGGCCCCAAATCCAACGCACTCGACCGCGCCATCCCAATCAGCGCCGCCTTCGTCGCACTATAAACATTCCGTCCCAACTTCCCGCCCAGCCCGAGGACAGACGAAATATGAATCACCCGTCCCCACTTCCGCTCCATCATGCCGGGCAAACAAGCCCGCGTCAGCCGCATAATCCCCGACAGGTTCAGCTCAATAATCTGATCCCACGCCTCATCGGTAATCTGGTCCGCCCGCTGCGGAATATTCCCGCCGGCATTGTTCACCAACACATCCACGCGCCCCAGCCGCGCAATGGTCTCATCGGCCAACCGCTGCGCCTCCGAAGCCTTGCTCAGGTCGACGGTCATCCACTCCACCCGGACCGACAGCCCCTCGCCAATCTCTTTAGCCGCTGCCGAAACCTCCGCCTCATTCCGGCTGCAAATCATCACATTGGCGCCATGTTCGGCATACGCCCGCGCCATCGACTTCCCAAGCCCCCGGCTCCCGCCGGTCACGAGCGCCACGCGCCCAGTCAGATCAAAAAGTTTCTCGTACATAATGTGCAATCAGTATATAGATATGGCCCCTTGCTAAACTACTCCTCGAACTAACCGCATGCGCCTCGCCCTCCTCTTCCTCCCCACGCTATTAGCCCAACCAGCAAAGGTCGATTTCGCGCGCGACATCCAGCCCCTCTTCCAAAAACACTGCATCGCCTGCCACGGCCCCGCCCAGCAAAGCCGCGGCCTCCGCCTCGACCAGCGCAGTTCCGCCATGGAAGGCCGCGGCAGCGTCCGCCTCGGCCCCGGCAACGCCGCCGCCAGCATGGTTTACCTCCGCACCGCCGGCACCAAATACGGCCCCCAAATGCCCCTCTCGGGCACCCCATTAAAACCCGCCGAGATCGAACTCATCCGCACCTGGATCGACCAGGGCGCCGATTGGCCCGACGCGCTCTCCGGCGATCAACCCCTCCCTCCTCCCGACCCCCGCGCCCTCCGCTTCATCGCCCCCCTCCAAACCGGCGACACCAAAGCCTTCCAAAAAGCCCTTAAAACCGACCCCGAAGCCATCCATCGCAAAGGTCCCGGCGGCTCCACGCCCCTCCACTTCGCCGCCCTCCACGGCAACCGCGAAGCCGCCACCCAACTCCTCGCCCAAGGCGCCAATCCCAACGCCGCCAACGACGCCGGCGCAACCCCACTTCACTGGGCCCTCGACGATCTCGAAATCACTCGCCTACTCATCACAAATAAAGCCAACCCCAACGCCAAAACCCTCGAAGGCCGCACCCCCGCCGCCATCGCCGCGGCCGATCGCCGCGCCGCCGCCCTGCAACTCCTGCTCGAAAACGGCGCCAAGCCCGCCACCGCCGGAGCCACCCACGAAGCCGTCCTCAACGCTCTCCTCAAAAACGGCCAGGACGCGAAATCCCTCGCCGCAAATCTCCCCGCCGCCATCGACGCCAACACCTGCCGGCCCTGCATCAATACCCTCCTCCCCGCCGCCCCCAAACCCGTGCTCAACAGCGCACTCCTGGCCGCGATCCGCCAAGGCAATAGCGCCCACGTCAATCTCCTCCTCGACCGCGGAGCCGATCCCAACGCCACCGAATCGTCACTCCAAACAACCGCCCTCATGCATGCCGCCAGCCTCGAAATCCCCAACCCGGCAATCGTAAAAACCCTCCTCGACAAAGGCGCCAAGCCCACCCCCAAAACCACCCTCGGCGCCACCGTCACCGACTTCGCCCTCCGCCACGGCAGCACCGAAGTTGTTCGCCTCCTCGAAGCCGCCGGCGCCCCGCCATCCCAGCCCGCGCCAACCCCCACCGGCCGCATCCAACCCGCCGCCAATATCCGCGCCGCCCTCACTCGCACCCTCCCGCTGCTCCAAAATAGCGACGTCGCCTTCCTCCGCAAAGCCGGCTGCGTATCCTGCCACAGCAACAACCTCACCGCCATGCTCGTCGCCGAGGCCCGCCAGCAAAAATGGCTCGTCGATGAGGAAATAGCCCGCAGCCAGCGCACCGCCATTGAAGCCTTCATCGAAGTCTGGCGCGAACGCTATCTCCAGGGCCTCGCCATCCCCGGCGGAACCGACACCACCGCCTACATCCTCTTAGGCCTCGCCGCCGAGTACGCCCCCGCCACTCCGGCCACCCACGCCATGGCCCGCTACCTCAAAAACAAGCAACGCGAAGACGGCTCCTGGCCCGCCGCCCCCGGCCGCGCGCCCCTCGAAACCAGCGCCATCCAGGGCACCGCCACCGCCCTCCGCGCGGTCATGGTCTACAAGCCCAAAACACAAACCGCCGAATACAACGCCTCCATCCAAAATGCCATTAAATGGCTGAAAAACGCCAAACCCGTCACCACAGAAGACTACACCTTCCAGATCCTAGGCCTCCTCTGGGCCGGCGCTCAACCCGCCGCCAAAACCGCCGCCAAAGCTCTCCTGCAAAAACAACGCCCCGACGGCGGCTGGTCCCAAACGCCAACCCTCGCAAGCGACGCCTACGCCACCGGCCAGGCCCTCTTCGCCGCCCGCAAGGCCGGCGTCCTCAAGCCCAGCCAAGACCCCTACCAACGCGGCGCCGAACATCTCCGCAAAACGCAATATGAGGACGGCTCCTGGTACGTCCGCAGCCGCACCACCGTCCCTTTCCAGCCTTACTTTGAATCCGGCTTCCCCCACGGCCGCGACCAATACATCTCCGTCGCCGCCACCAACTGGGCCGCCCTCGCCCTGCTCCCCCTCGCCGGTAAGTAGCCCCTGTATACTCATCAAAGAAATTTCATGCGCCTCGTTCTCCTGGCCGCCGCCATAGTTACAGCCCACGCCGACGACTCGTTCTTCGAAAAGAACATCCGTCCCGTCCTCGCCGACAAGTGCTGGTCCTGCCATTCCACCGGTGCCAAGCTCGTCCACGCCGGTCTGAAACTCGACAACAAAGCCTCCCGCGAATCCGTCATCACCCCCAACAAACCCGAAGAATCCCGCCTCTACAAAGCCCTCCTCTACACCGGCCCCACCAAGATGCCGCCCACCGGCAAACTCCCCCCGGAAACCCTCGAAAACTTCCGCAAATGGATCGCCGACGGCGCCCCCTGGCCCGCCACGGAACTAGCCATCCAAACCACCACCCACTGGGCCTGGAAGCCCATCGCCAACCCCGCCATCCCCGAAGTCCGCAACACCGTGTGGCCCCGCAATAAAATCGACAACTTCATCCTCGCCAAACTCGAAGCTCAAAACCTCCAACCCAACCCCGACGCGAACCCCGCCACCTGGCTCCGCCGCGTCACCCTCGACCTCACCGGCCTCCCGCCCACCCCCGCCGAACAAGACGATTTCGCCGCCAATAAGAACCCCGAACAAGTCGTCGATCGTCTCCTGAAATCCGAAGCCTACGGCCACCGCTGGGCCCGCCATTGGCTCGATCAAACCTACTACGCCGACAACATCGAAATCGGCCGCCGCGTCCCCGCCCGCCACGCCTGGCGCTACCGCGATTGGGTCATCGACGCCATCAATCGCGACATCCCCTACGCCCAATTCATCCAGCAACAACTCGCCGGTGACCATCTCCCCTGGCGCACCCCGCAAGAACGCCGCCGCAACCTAACCGCCCTAGGCTTCCTAGCCCTAGGCCCCTGGCCGCTCGTCAATGCCGATAAAGTCCAACTCCAAATGGACGTAGTCGACCTCCAAGTCGACATGGTCGGCCGCAGCTTCTTAGGTCTAACCACCGGCTGCGCCCGCTGCCACGATCACAAGTTCGACCCGATAAGTCTCAAAGACTACTACGGCATGGCCGGCATCTTCGCCTCCACACGCACCATCAACGGCCGCCTCGGCCTCGGCGTCTTCTCCAACGTCAACACCGTCACCCTCCCCGAACTCCCCGAAGAAATGCAAGCCCGCGCCACCGAGACCACAGAATACTGGCGCGAACTCGAAAAAGCCCGCAAAACCCTCGAAGCCCTCAAAAAGACCGAAAAGCCCGACCCCAAAGAAGTCACCGCCGCCACCAACGCCGTCAAACTCCTCGAATTTCTCCCCCCCACACCCCCCACCGTCCACGCCGTCCAGGACGCCGAAACCCCCGCCGACATCCGCGTCAACCTCCGCGGCAACGCCCACCAACTCGGCGCCGAAACCCCGCGCTCCGGCGTAGCCATAACCGGCAAGATCGCCCAACTCGACATCCCCGATTTCACCAGCGGCCGCAAAGAACTCGCCGCCTGGATCACCGCCAAAGCAAACCCGTTAACCGCCCGCGTCGCCGTAAACCGTGCCTGGCACCATTTATTCGGCGCCGGCATCGTTCCCACAATCGATAACTTCGGCACCCGCGGCCTCCCGCCCAGCCACCCCGAACTGCTGGATTATCTCGCCACCGAATTCACCACCAACAACGGCTCCCTCAAACAAATCATCAAACAAATCGTCCTCTCAAGAACCTACGCCCAATCGGCAGCCCCCAACAAAAAAGCCCAGGAAATCGACCCCGAAAACCGCCTACAATGGCGCATGTCCCGCCGCCGCCTCGAAGGCGAAACCATCCGCGACGCCATCCTCTCCGTTACCGGCAATCTCGACCCCACCGCCAACGGCCCCGCCCTCCCCTTCCAAATCAAAGGCAACCTGTCACTAGGCGAACCCGAATCCTTCATCGAAGACGTCAAGCTCGACCCCGCCACCCGCCTCCGCCGCTCCATCTTCTTGCCGGTCCTAAGAAAATCCCAAGCCCCCGAACTCGACATTTTGAACCTGTTCAATTTTCCCGACGCGAACCAAATCACCGGAGCCCGCCAGTCCACCACCATCCCCACCCAAGCGCTCTACTTAATGAACGCCCCCTGGGTCCAGGAACAAGCCGCCGCCCTCGCCGAGCGCCTCCAAGCCACCAACGGAACCCAACAGGAAAAGCTCCACCAATTAATCCGCCGCGTCTACGCCCGCGAGCCAAACCCTAACGAAATCGCCCAACTACAAGCCTTCCTCGAATCGTTCCCCCCAACCGAAGCCTGGAAACGCCTCTGCCATTCGCTCCTGATCTCCAACGAGTTCCTCTACCGAAACTAACCCCATGCAAAGCCGCCGCCAATTCCTCTCCCTAGCCGCCCTCGGTGCCCTGGCCCACGCCGCTCCCCACCACGCCGCGAAAGCGAAGCGCGTAATCTTCCTCTTCATGCAAGGCGGCCCCTCCCACATGGACATGTTCGAGTACAAACCCGAACTCGAAAAGCGCAACGGCCAACCCCTCGCCACCGCCCTCAAACTCCCCCCAAACTACGAAGCCCCCGGCATCCGCGACTCCCGCCTCTTCGGCCCCATGGGCAAGTTCGTCCGCTACGGCCAATCCGGCAAACTCATGACCGACATGCTCCCCAACCTCGGCCGCATCGTCGACGACCTCACCTTCCTCCACGGCATGCACGCCGATAGTGAAGCCCACGCCCCCGCCATCCGCCAACTCCACACCGGCCACAGCATCCAGGTCCGCCCCAGCATGGGCGCCTGGACCCTCTACGGCCTCGGCACCGAAAACCAAAACCTCCCCGGCTTCGTCACCATCTGCCCCGCCCTCTCCGGCGACGGCGGCACCCCCCAACTCTTCGGCAGCGCCTTCCTCCCGGCCATCTACCAAGGCACCCCAATCGGCAAATCCGGCGACGCCAAAAACGCCCGAATCGACTATCTGAAGGACGCCGCCACCACCGCCGAAGCCCAGCGCAAACAGCTCGATTTCCTCCAGAAGCTCAACCGCGACCACCTCGCCCAATCCGGCGCCGACAGCGATCTCGAAGGCCGCATCTCCAGCTTCGAACTCGCCTTCCGCATGCAAATGGAAGCGCCCAAAGTCCTCGACCTAACCACCGAATCCGAAGCCACCAAAGCCGCCTACGGCATCGGCGAAAAGGAAACCGACGACTTCGGCCGCCAGTGTCTCATGGCCCGCCGCCTCGCCGAATCCGGCGTCCGTTTCGTCCAAATCACCGACGGCGGCTGGGACCACCACGGCAAGCTCCGCCAGTCGCTCCCCGTCCGTTGCAAGGCAGTCGACAAGCCCATCGCCGCCCTCATCACCGACCTCAAACAGCGCGGCCTGCTCGACGACACCCTCGTCCTCTGGGGCGGGGAATTCGGCCGCACACCCTTCGACCAGGACCTCTCCCAAGGCAAAGGACCAATGAACGAGCGCGGCCGCGAGCACAACCCCAAAGGCTTCACCATGTTCATGGCCGGCGGCGGCACCAAACCCGGCATCTCCTACGGCGCGACGGACGAATTCGGCTGGCACGCCGTCGAAGGCAAGGTCCACATCCACGACCTCCACGCCACCATGCTCCACCTCGTCGGCATCGACCACGAAAAGCTAACCTACCGCTACACCGGCCGCGACTACCGCCTTACCGACGTCGCCGGCCGCGTCGTCAAAGAGATCCTCTTGTAGTCGAAATCGCGTCCCCGCGGGCCGCTATAATCGTATCTTCCGAACAACGGAAATCGACATTCACAGGGAGCGCCAAGCGTGACATTTGAGCAGGGATTCGCCGAAGTCCAACGGGCCGCCGGCGTCGCCGGGAAAGCTGCTGGCGCACTCGCCGCCACCGTGAAGCAACTCGAACGGGCCGCCATCGAAGGCGATCTCCAGAAGATCCAAAAACTCGCCGCCCGCCTCGCCGCCCTCGTCGAATCCGCCGATCAGGGAGTCCGCAACGCCAGCGCCTCCTGGCCCTTCTCCCTCGAAGAGGAGGAAACCTACCTCCGCGAATCTCTCGCCAACGAAATCGTCCAAACCGCCCAGGCCGAAAACGTCCAGATCCAACGCCGCGACGAAGGCCTCATCGTCTTCCCCTCCATCCTCCGCCTCCTCCCCTCCGAACGCGCCGCCAAAATCAACCGCAAAAAAGTCCCCTCCCTCCGCCCGTCCCACCTCGTCAAAACCCTCAAAGCCATCCAGGCCCGCAAACAAAAGGGCACCCCCGAAGGCCTCCTCGAAGTGCTCCACCGCGCCTACCGCCTCATCGTCGGTCCCGACTACGGCAAAACCGTTACCCTCGCCAGCATCTACGAAGCCCTCACCATCCTCCCCGGCTCCACCGCCAACTACGACCAGACCGATTTCGTCCGCGATCTCTTCCTCCTCGATCGCAGCGGCGTCACCCGCACCAAGTCCGGCGCCGCTTACTCCCTCCCCGCCAGCACCGGCACCAAAGCCGCAAAAGGCACCTACACCTTCGTCGCTCCGGACGGCGAAACCGTCAGCTACTACGGCATCCGCTTCGCCGAGGACCCCGTATGACCGCCTCCCTCCCGCCCTCCGAATGGCTTCGCTTCGTCGAATCCGAATACCTCTCCACCTTCGTCCGCGCCGGCGGCTCAGCCATCAAATTCGCCGTCCCCCTGCATGAGCCGCTCCGCGCCGAACTGCTCAGCGGCCTCGCCGCCACGGCCGATCAGTCCGGCTATCTCGTCGCCGGCGTCAACGCCGCCGAAACCAAAGTCCACATGATCGACGAGCTCTTCTTCCGCACCGCCGAACAGATCCCCTGGCGCGGCCTCTGCCGCCGCATCATCGCCCAAACCGCCGTCGACTCCGGCTACGCCTGGATCGAAACCGGCGAAGGTCCCCTCCACCGCGACCTCGCCGAGCGCAACGGCGCCGACCCCCAGATGCTCCTCCTCGACCTCAAAAAGGCCCTCTGGAGCAACCTCGCCAAACAGTCCAATCTCACCCGCGATTTCCGCGCCGCCATCACCCATCTCTGCATCGCCGAACTCGCCGGCGGTGCCGATGGCGCCACCGCCACCAAAGCCCTCACCGATTGGCTCTCCGGCCGCAACCGCGCCGCCAGCGCCGTCAAGCCGTTCCACATCTTCCGCAAAATCAACCGCGCCAACGGCCGCCATTTCTTCGAATCCCTCGCCAACTGCGTTCGCTTCGCCGGCTTCCCCGGCCTCGTTCTCCTCCTCGACGCCCAACGCCTCGCCCTCCCCCGCAACCCCCGCGACAACGCCCTCTTCTACTCCAAAGCCGCCCTCCTCGATGCCTATGAAGTCCTCCGCCAGTTCATCGATGCCACCGGCCAACTCAACGGCTGCCTACTCGCCATCGTTCCCGATCCCGCGTTCCTCGAAGACCCCGCTCGCGGCATCAGCGCCTACGAAGCCCTGAAGTTCCGCGTCTTCGACGAAGTCCGCGACAAACGTCTCGTCAATCCCATGGCCTCCCTGGCCCGCATCGGAGCGTAACCCATCATGGAAATCCAAACCCCCATCGATTGCCAGCGCGCCCTCGAAGCCCTCCGCAACGGCGTGCCCAATGCCGACGCCGTTCGCGCCCTCGGCTCCCACCAGCGCAAAGCCGAAAACTCCTTCCTCGAAAAACTGTCTTTCGTCACCGATTCCGCCCGCGACGGCAAACAGGTCCTCGGCCTCCTCCTCGCCGGCGGTTTCGGCGCCGGCAAGTCCCACCTCCTCGACTACTTCCACCACCTCGCTCTCGACCGCAACTTCGTCTGCAGCCGCATCGTCATCAGCAAAGAGACCCCGCTCTTCGACCCCGCCAAAATGTACCAGGCCGCCGTCGAATCCGCCGCCGTCCCCGGCCTCAGCGGCGAAGCCGTCCGCGAACTCGCCCTCCGCCTCCAACCCGACACCCGTAACTACATCGATTTCGTCGCCTGGGCCAACAGCGCCGCCAGCGGCCTAAGCGATCTTTTCAAAGCCACCATCCTCCTCCACGAACGCCTCGGCAACGATCCCGAACTCGTCGACGACATCACCAACTTCTGGTCCGGCGAAGCCATCGCCATCAGCCGCGTCCGCCAGGGCCTCAAACAAATCGGCTGTGCCGGCCTCTTCGCGCTCAAAACGGTCAAGGCCAAAGAACTCGCCCTGCAACGCTTCCGCTTCACCTCCCGCCTCATCCTCGCCGCGGGCTACAGCGGCTGGGTCCTGCTCATTGATGAAGTCGAACTGGTCGGCCGCTACAGCGCCCTCCAGCGCGGCCGTTCGTATGCGGAACTCGCCCGCTGGATGGGCCGCGTCGATGGCGACGTTTGCCCGGCCCTCTTCGCCGTCGCCGCCATTACCGACGATTTCGGTCTCGCCGTCCTCCAGGAAAAGAAGGACAAGGAACTCCTCGGCGCCAAGCTCCGCGCCAAGGACACCGACGAGTACATCGCCCTCGCCACGCGCGCCGAAACCGGCATGCGCCTCATCGAGCGAGAATCGTTGACGCTCGAACCTCCCGGCGTGCCCGCCCTGGACGAAATCTATCGCCGCCTGAAGGCCATCCACGCCAAGGCCTACGCCTGGGACCCGCCCGAAATCCCCGCCTCCACTCTGTCCATGACCCGCCGCATGCGCTCCTACGTCCGCCGCTGGGTGAACGTATGGGATCTCAAGCGCCTGTACCCCGGCCAGGAAATCGATCTCGACGCCGAACAGGAACTCCGCCCCGCCTACAACGAGGACCCCTCCCTCGAAGACGCCGCCGGGTAGCCCCCCCTACTCCGCCGCCACCACCTTCTCTTCCCCATTGGCAAACAACAACGCCAGCGACGCCCAGCTCGTCCCCGCCGCCGAAATCCACTGGTGATGCCCATACGGAAACCCGCTCTCAAAGTACGGCTGCAGCGGATGCGTATGCGTCTGCACATACCAGCTCCCATCCGGAAACTGCGTCCGTAACAACCAATTCACCCCAGCCTGATATCCCCCAAACGAAGGCTTCATCCCGCCCGCCGTATGCAACGCATAAAGCGCCAACCCCGTCGCATAAGCATCCGGAGCCATCCCCGGCAACTGCGCCCAAGCCCCATCCCGCCGCTGGCTAGCCATCAACTGGCCCATCGCCTCATCCACCGGCAAATCGCAAGCCGCCAGCCCCATCAGCCGCATCGCCTGCTCCTCCGCGCCACTCGCCCGCGAAGCCAATAGAAACGCCCCGCCCCGCGCAATCCGCTCCCGAACCTCCGCCGCCCGCCCCGGCGCATGATACTGCTTCAACCCAATCACCGCCAGCGCCGTCGCGCTGATATAGGAGTACTCACTCGGCGGCCGGTAAATCCGGAAATCCCACTTCCCATCCGGGTCCTGCCGGAACATCACCTTGTGCGCCGTAGCATCGGTCAACTTGCTCGCCGGCTCGGCATCAAACCCAAATTCATTCAGCAAATACACCGGCCCACCCATCACGCCCAACCCCGTCAACAGCCCCGGCAAATTCCCTGAACTCGTCGAAATCGCCACCTTCCGCTCCCGCTTCGCCGCCGCCTCGTCCACCGCCAACCCCTGCTTCTTCGCCAGCGCCGTCACCATGTCCGGCACCGAATTGCTGTGGCAGGAAACACACCCGCGAGTCTTCCAAATCGCCGGCGCCGTCCCCTGCAAAATCGGCAACGCCCGCGCCACCGCCTCCCGCGCCGTCTTCGCCGGAGCCCCCGTCACCGGAATCTTCTCCGCCGCCCCCGGAGCCTTCGCCGCCCGTAGCGCCCGCACAATCGGATCGTTCTCCCCAAACCGGTACGCCAGCGTCAACGCCGTCAACCCGTTCTCTTCTTTCAAATCCGTCCGCGCCCCCCGCGCCAATAGCAACTGCACCACCGCCGGATTCCGGTCATACGCAATCGCCGCCCGCATCAGCGCCGAATACCCGCGCGGACACTGCGGATTCACCTCTGCCCCCTGGTCCAGCAAAAAACGCACAAACTCCAAATTCTGATACGCCGCCGCATTCTGCAACGCCGTCTGCCCCCGCACCGCAACCTGGTTCACATTCGCCCCCGCGCTCACCAACAACGGCGCGCAAGCCATACAATTCACCACCGCCGCATTCGACAACGCAAAGGATCCCGCCGGCAACGTCGCCCCGGCCTTCATGAGCGCCAACATCGCCGCCGGCTCCCCCGCATCGGCAGCCGCCTCCAACGCCCGCGCCTCCGGCTTAGCCCCGGCGGCCAACAAGGCCGCAATAAACGGCACCGACCCTTTCCGGCTCGACGCAATCCGCAACGGCGTCAACCCATTCTTCGCCGCCGCATTCGCATCCGCCCCGGCCGCCAACAGCAACCGAGTCTTCTCCAAGTCCGACAGCGCATAATGCAGCGCCGTAAACCCGCCGGAATTCACCGCCCGCACATCGGCTTTGTTCTCCAACAACAACTTCACCATCGCAGCGTCCGCCGTCACCACCGCGTGCATCAGAGGCGTGGTGCCATCCGCGCGAGCGGCCACCGGCAGACTCTTCACAACGGAAACATCGCCCGCCCGAATCGCCTCAAATACGTCCGGAGCCGCAACCAGCCCGCCAGCCACGAAGCAAACCAAAAGAAGTCGCATAGGGAGTGCCACAATTATGCACGTCCCCCAAACCCCTCCGCAACGCTACCCCTCAATCCGATACAAACTCCGGTCCCCCCGCAAATACATCGCCTTCCCCGATATCGCAAACGACGCCAGCGTCCGCTCACTCACCGTATTCCGCGCCAGCTCTTTATACTCCTTCCCCGGCGCAATCACGGTACACTCCCCCTCCTCACTCAAAAAATAAATCCGCCCATCCGCCGCCGTCGGCGACGCCGAATGGTTCCCGCCCACCCGCTTCTGCCACCGCATCGTCCCATCCTTCGCATCCAAACAAGTCGCCACGCCAGCATCGGAAATCATGTACAACTCATCCCCCACAATCACCGGCGAAGGCGTCAACGGCACCGCCCGCGGATACTGCCAGCTCACATGCGACTTAGTAACATTCCCTTTCCCATCCGGCCGCACGGCAAAAATGATCGGATTGAAAAAACCCGAGCAAATATAAACTAATCCGTGCGCATACACCGCCCGCGGAACATTCGAAAACCCTTCCCCATACTCTATATACCAAAGCTCTTTCCCCGTCTTCGGATCATACGCATACGCATGGTGAGCCCCCGGACTCACTACCTGCTTCCCAGAAGGCGTATCAATCACCAACGGCGTCGTATACGCCTGGTTCCCCTTCCCCCGCGCCGTCTTCCACCGCACCTTCCCGGAAGCAGCATCCAGCGCCACCACAAACTGCGCATCAAACCCATCGCAGCTGATAATCAGCAAATCCTCAAACAACGTCGGCGACCCGCCCGGCCCATGCTGCGGCTCATACTTCAACACCTGCTTCCAAATCACTTCCCCCTTGGTGTTCAAACAAGCCGTCCCATAAAACCCGAAATGCACCCAAACTTTATCCCCGCGCACAATCGCCGTCGGCGACGCAAACGTGTTTTTCTTATGAATCCCCGGGCCCTTATCCGCCACCCGGAAAACCTCGGTATCCAAAACAACCTTTCCCGAAGAAACATCCATAGCCAGCAGCCGCAACGAAGCCCCGCCCTCCGTCGCCGTAGTCAGCCAAATCCGCCCATCCACAATCGACGGGCTCGACCACCCCGTCCCCGGCACCGCCGCCTTCCACTTCACATTCTTGGTTTCACTCCACTCCACCGGCAGCCCTCGCTCCACCGAATGACCCTGCCCCCCCGGCCCGCGAAACTGCGGCCAATCCTCCGCCGCCACCGCCAGTGATCCCAAAAACATGCGTCGATTCATGAAGTTCATTCCACCACAAATGGAGGGTCACCGGACCCTCGCCCCTATCCCCGACCCACCGTTGCCGCCCGCCCGATAGTCCACCGAAGCATCGCCAACGGCGCGATCAGCCTCACGCTCGTATCCCGATACCCGCCCGCATACCGCAGCGTCCACCGCAGCAACGGAAACCCCGCCTCCGCCGCCAGCGCATCGCGCGTCATAACGTCCCCGACGATCGGCGGCCTCCCTCACCGCACTCCAATCGTCGCCCCCGTTTGGCTCGCCTCCCCGCCAACCCGAATCACAATCGGCGCATTCCCAACAGTCGAATCCGCCGGCACACGAACATTCACCTGCATCACCCCCGCCACCAAATCCGGCGCCGCCCCAAAATAAAGGACCTCCGCCGCCTTCCCGCCAATCTCCACCGTCACCGGCAGCACCGGTTTCGGGTACACCCCGCTCGCCGGCTTGCCATCCGTCCCGCCCGGCGAAGTCTGCCCCTCGCCCGTCGCAAACAGCATCACAATCGAACCCCGCGCCGCCGCCCGCCCCCCACTGTTAATCGAATAGTCCTCGTTCAACGCCGCCACCTGGTTCCGCCCGCTCTGGTCCACCGTAAACAGCCCCGGCACCGTCGCCACCACCGGCACCGTCACAAAATTCCCCTTCACGTCGCGATACTCCACCTGCACCTGTGTCGAAACCTTCCCCGCCACCGCATACGGCACAATGCAACTCAACTGCCCCGTAATGCTGTAAATCATCGGCGCCGCCACACCGTCAAAATAGATCCGCGTCTCCCCCGCCATGCCGGTCACCAGCCCGCCCGCCACCGTCAACCCCGCCAGCGCCGCCGGTCCAAAATCGGTCCCATAAACCACCAGAATTTCACCCGGCGATACCTTGCCCGAAACATAATTCGCCGCATTGCCCAAACCCTCCACCGTGATCTGCGGCGGCGCCGTCAGCACCAGCGATACGCCGTCCATAAACACAATCGTGTCCTCATGCGGCGCCGTCTGCTTCCGCGCGATCAGCTCCACCACAATCCGCCGCGTCCCCGCCGGCACCGTCGCCAACGGCCCGCCCACGCCCGTCTCCGTCAGCCCCAGCTTCTGAAACTGGTTGCCTCGGAACACCGGCGTCTCCACACTGTCAATCACGCCCGCCGTCGGCTTCCCGTCCACAAACCGCAATCGCAACTTCACCTCGTCCGGCTGCCCCGGCCACACGCCCAGCCACGCGTTCAACCGGTAGCGCATCTGCCCGGAATCGATGACGTTCAAGTACGGTGCCCGCGCAATATCCACGCTCTGCCAATAGCGAACCTCCCTGCCCGCGTCGCCCCCATACTGCAGCCGGAAATAGTTCGTCCCCCGCTCCACCGGCCCTGGTGACAGCACGCTGATGTCATACTCGTTCAACTCCGTCGCGTACGCCGCCGGCCCCAGCGGATGATACTGCCCGTTCCATCCGGAAACCGGCACATCCGTCTCCGCCTCCGCGCCGTCGTTGATCACCAGATTCGCGCCTGTCAATGGCTCCCGCGTCAGCACCAGCGACAGATTGTCCGCCGCCATACCAGAACCGGTACCGTCACTGACGGTGCCAAAGTCCAACGTCACCAGCGCCTGCGTCACGCCCGGCGGCAGGAACCCGGACACCATCCGCGGTTCCAACCCTCCCGCCATCGCATACTCGGTCTCGTCCGCCGGCCCCGGCGCCACCGCCGTGAACAACACCGCGCCCCGGTCATCCAGAAACGCCGCCCGCAACGTGATCCGCCCCGCGTCCTGATTGCCATAATTCTTGCCCATATAGGCGCCCAAGTAATACTTCGCCCCGGGCGCCAGCCCGCTCAGCGCAACCGTCTGCTCGGCATACGAACGCGCGGTCCCGGGCCCGCCCGAAAAGTAGTTCCGCCCCCGCTCCCGCGGCCCCTCATCGCTGGTGCCAATCGTGTCCGGCGAATACGCCTCGACGGTGAACCCGCCGTAGACTTTCCACAATGGAATGACGGCGCCCGCCGCGCCCGCCTCCGCATCACTGTTCCCAATCAAATTGCGGTTATAAATCGCCGGTCCCTGAGACCAGGCAAGGGCAGCGGTGAGGCACAAAATCCTCGCGGCCACCCCGGGGAAGGTTCGGTGTTCCCACCGTTCCGGAAGTAGCATAATGCACCCGATTTCGGCTCCAGTATACGCCCGAAACTCCAGGATGTATCCTTGAAGTCTTGTCTCATACAAGATGAGCCTGAAGGAACAGGCGTTTCTCACACAAGATGAGCCTGAAGGCGGAGAGGTGGCGCAAGCTGGGGATTGATCATCAGCATGCAGGGTGGCGAGAAGTTGAGCCTG
>CAMATG010000021.1 GCA_945860645.1 Candidatus Sulfopaludibacter sp. SbA3
CGTTGCCGTAACGGCTGACGCCGAAGCGGCGATAGGCGGGGAGCGTGGTGTCGAAATACCGCAACTGCTCGATGACCGGCTCCTGCAGGCCGACGACGGCGGCGCCGGATTGGCGAATCGTTTTGACGACGGCGTCGCGGCGGTTCTCCCAGATATTGTCGCCGTCGGCAGGTTCCGGATAGCGGATGTTGAAGCTGAGAATCTTCATGGAACGCTCGCGTACTTCGGCGCGCCGGCCACCCATACCTGGGTGACGTAGCCGAAGGCGGGTTCGGCGCGGAAGACGATGAGGTCGGCCTGTTTGCCGGGTTCGAGGGAACCGAGGGTCCGGTCCAAGCCGAGATGGGCGGCGGGGTTTAGAGTGATGAGCCGGAGAGCATCGTGGGGCGGGATTCCCTCTTGCATCATCTTGATGGCGCTGCCAAGCAGGCAGGGGAAATGGTAGTCACTGCAGAGGATGTCAACCAACCCTTCGGCGAGCGCGTGGCGGGCGGAGAGATTGCCACAATGGGAGCCGCCACGGTAATAGTTCGGCGCACCCATGCAGATGGACATACCGAGTTCGCGCGCCTTCTGCGCGGCTTCCAGGGTGACAGGCATTTCAGCGAGAGTCGCCCCGTATTGCTTGGCTTCCAGAACATGTTCGACGGTCGTATCGTCGTGCGAGCCAAGCGGGAGCGTGCCGGCGAATGCGGCGTGGACTTTGGCGCGGTTGTTCATGGACAACGCCCGGACGCGGCGCTCGGCAAATTCGGCTTCGGCCTCGGCTACAGTGATGTTGCGCTGGAGCGCATAGCGGCGGGTTTGTTCGGCGAAGGTGTTTTTGAACTGCCGTTCGCCGGGCGTAGAGTCATTGAAGACCAGGTTGCCGATTAAGGGGCGGAGTTCGGCGAGGCGGTCCAGGCTGGGTTGGCAGGGCTCAAAGTTCGGGTCCCAGCGGACGTGGAGGTAGTGGCGGGCAAGAGCGGTGGTCTTGAGCGCTTCGTAGGCGGCGGCGAGTTGGAGCCCGTTGCCGCGCCAGGAGCCAAGCGGGCCGTCGTTTTCGGCCGAAACGCGGACGGCGCCGAGGACGGTGGTGATCCCGCAGGCGATGGCGCGGACGTCCATCATGTGGAAGGCGAGTTCCAGGGGGAAGTTGGTGTCGGGGCGGGGGTTGAGCTCCTTCTCTAGATAGTCAGTATGGATGTCGATGATGCCGGGAGCGAGGTATAGTCCGGTGAGGTCCGTGCCTTCCGGGATGGAGCGGCCGGGCAGAACGTCAGTAATTTTGCCGTCATCAATTACAACGGCGCCTTTGGTGGTGGCGTCCGGAAGAATGAGCGTGGCGTTGTTGAGAATTTGACGGTTCATATGTGTTTTCGAAGTTGATCGGAGACGCGTTCGACGGTGGTGATCAGGACGAGAGTGATGAGGGCAAGGGCGAAGACATCGCGGTAGCGCAGGGTTTGCTTGGCGAGAAGGAACTCGGCGCCGAGCCCGCCGGCGCCGAAGATGCCGAGCGAGATGGAGAGGCGAAGATTGACGTCAAAGGCGAAGAGGGCGTTGGCGATTAGCGCCGGTGCGGCCTGGGGCAGGGCGCCGAAACAGATCTGCTGCCAACTGGTTGCGCCGAGGGCAGCGATGGCTTCGACGGGTGCATGTTCCACACGCTCAATCGATTCGGCAAACAACTTTCCAAAGAGCCCGAGAGTGCCGACGGCGAGCGTCATCGTACCGGCGAATGGGCCGAGGCCGAAGGCGATGAGAAAGACCAGGAGGAAAAAGAAGCTGGTGATGGAGCGTTCGAGCGAGAGGGCGGCACGGGTGAACGCGCGGAGGGCGGGATGAGGAGTGGTATTCGCCGCGCCGAGCAGCCCGGCAGGAAAGGCTAGGCAGAGGCCCAGGACCGTACCGGCAAAGGCCATGGCAAGGGTTTCAATGACAGAATTGACGAGCCCTTCCCGCTCCCACAAGATGGCAAGGCGGGGCGGGAACATGTCGCGGCCAAGGTTGAGGAGATGCGGAAGTTGGCCGATGACGCTGAGAGGATCGACCTGGAGGTAGAGGAGCAGGGCGGCTAACGTGAGAAGCCCTCCGAAGAGCATGGCGATTCGTTGGCGGGCCTTGGTAGACGGAAGGATCAAGCTTCGGCTCCCAGCAGACGGCGGCGTAACCGGCCGGAAACGGCTTCGGCGGTGTAGATGACGAGCAAGGAACCGAGTACAGCGATGGTGGCGCGTTCGTACTGAATCATGCCCATGGAGTGCGCGATCTCCTCGCCGATGCCACCGGCGCCGATGGCTCCGAGGACGACGGAGTTGCGGACGTTGACGTCGAAGCGAAACAGGGTGTGGGCCGCGAGCGCGGGAAGCACCTGGGGCAGCAGACCGTAGCGGATGGTTTGCCAGAAGGTGGCGCCGGCGGCGCGGACAGAATCGACAACGGCGGGATCCACCTCTTCCATAGCGTCGCCGAGGAGTTTGCCGAGCATGCCGATGGAGCCGAGTGCCAGGGAGAAGACACCGGCGAGCGGCCCCAGCCCAAAGGCGACAACGAAGAACAGCAGGAGGATGGTTTCCGGGACGGCGCGCTCGACGCCGAGGAGAACACGGACGGGTTGACGCAACCAGGCGGGGGCGACGTTGGAGGCGGCGGCAAGGCCGACCGGGAACGATAGGAAGAGGCCGAGGAGGGTGGCGCTGGTGGCGAGGACGATCGTGATGAGGACGGGAGTGACCATCTCCCCGGCCGCGGACCACAGGGGCGGAAAGAAGCTGGCGATGAAGTTGGGGCCTTGGCCGAGGCCCTGGCGGAAGATTTCGGGGCGGACGTCGCAGCGGAGGGCGGCGGCGAGGAAGAGAGTGACGACGATGGCGCCGATGGCGGCGCGGCGGAGCAGGCGGCGGCTGGCGGAATACGCCGTCATGCGGTCTGCACCTCGCGAATGCCGTAGATTTCGTTGAGGTCGTGGTGGCTGAGTTGCGGGCTGCCGTCATAGACGACCCGGCCGGCGCGGATGCCGATGACACGGGTGCAGAAGCGGCGGGTGAAGTCGGGTTGATGAAAGGTGCCGATGACTGGTGTGTCTTTGGCCAGCGGCTGGAGGAGCTTCAGGATTCCTTCGGCGTTGCGGGGGTCGAGGGAGGCGATAGGTTCGTCGGCCAGGTATAGGCGGGGCTGCTGAAAGATGGCGCGGGCGATGGCGACGCGCTGCATTTCGCCGCCGGAGAGAGTGGCGGTGAGGCGATCGGCGAAGCTGGCGAGTTCGACCTGTTCGAGGGCGCCGACGGCGGCGCGGGCCTCGGCGTCGGTGAAGCCGTAGAGCCAACTGCGCAGCGGGCTGATATAGCCGAGGCGGCCAATCATGACGTTTTCCAGGACCGAGAGGCGCTTGACGAGATGGAGCCCCTGGAAGATGACGCCGATCTGGCGGCGGGCGGCGCGGAGTTCGGCGCCCTTGGCGTGGGCGACGCGGCAGATGGATTGGTCAGCGCCGGTGAAGCGGACTTCGCCGCTATCGATTTCGGTGAGGCCGGTGATGGCCCGCAGCGTGAGTGATTTTCCGGCGCCGGACGAGCCGAGGATGCCGATAAATTCACCGGGCTTAACGGAAAACGTCACGCCATCCAGGACTCGCCTTCCGCCGGCAACAGTCTTGACGAGGGCGTGGACGTCGAGCATTGGTTATTCCAGGATCTTGACGTTCTTGAGGTCGCGGGTGATTTTGCGGAGGCCGTCGAACATGGCGTCGGTCGCCACGTAATAGCGGTAGTCCGGGTCAGCTGTGGTGACCTGCAGGGCGGCAACGACTTCGGGCGCCGCCTTCGGCATATCGAGGTACGCCTGGCGGAGCTTGTCCCTGATATTCGCGGGGAGGGCACTTCGAACAACAACGGGACTGGCGGGAATCTCGGCCGATTCCCAGAGGATACGGACCTGGCCGGGCTTGATCTTGCCGTTACCTTCCATCGTGTGAATCATTTCGGGCATGGTGGCGGCGGCGTCCACCTTGCCTCCAATCACTGTGTACAGGCTGGTGGGATGACCGCTGGAGAAGAACATTTTGCGAAAGTCCTTTTCCACGTCGACGCCGTGAGACTCGAGAAATGCACGGGGGATGATATGGCCGGAGGTGGAGGCGGGGTCGACAAAGGCAAACGTGTATTTTGCGCGGTCGCGAATCAGGTCTTGGAGAGTCTGAATGGGCGAGTCATTGCGGACGATGATAGAAGACTGGTAGGTGGCAGGCCCATTGGCGCGTCCGCGAATGACGAGGGGTTCGACTCCGCCCTTTTGGGTGGCGATGATGTAGGTGAGGGGGCCCATGGTGGCGACATCCACTTTGCCGGCGCGCATGCCTTCAACGGCTGGCCCATAGCCATTGGTGGGAACAATGTTCACGGGAACGCCGACGGCTTTGGATAGATAGGCAGCCAGCAGTTTGTAGCGCTGGGGGTTAGTTTGAATGTCGTCGGCGGTATTGCTGTAGGCGTAGGTGATTGTTGTTCTTGCCGCCGGGGCGCAGGCGGCGAGGGTGCTGAGCAGTGCCAACAGCGCGTTACGCATGGATAACCTCTTGGACGCGGCCCTCCACCAGATGGAGGCGGCGGGAGGCGAGGCGGTTCATGGTGTGGGCGTCGTGGCTGATAAGGGCGATGGCGCCGCCCTTGTCGCGCAGGGCGAGGACCATGTCGATGACGGCGTCCTTCGTGGCGGCGTCGAGCGACGCGGTGGGTTCATCGAGCAGGAGAAAACGAGGACGGGCAACGACGGCGCGCGCGATGTTGATGCGCTGCTGTTCGCCGCCGGAGAAGGTGGCGGGGTAGGCGTCCCAGAGTTCAGCGGGAAGGCTGAGGCGGGTGAAGGCGTCGCGGGCAGCGGCGAGAGCTTGTTCGCGCGTCGCGCCGCGGCGGATGAGCGGTTCGGCAACGACGTCCAAAGCGGGAACGCGGGGGATGACGTGGAGGAACTGGGAGCAGTAGGTGATTTCGGTGCGGCGGAGGGCGATGAGGGCGTGTTCGTCCGCGGCGGCGAGATCGATGGGGCCGCTGTTGGATTGATAGACGATCTGCCCGGCGGTGGGGAGATAGGTGCGGTAAAGGCACTTCATGAGCGTCGACTTACCGGAGCCGGACTGGCCGGTAAGACCGAGGATCTCGCCCTCAGCGATGTCGAAATCAATGGAATGCAACGCGTTGATCACCTTGCCGTTCAGGATATGGAGGCGGAACTGTTTGGCCAGGCCGCGGATTTCGAGAAGGTTCGCCATGGGTTTAGAGGAGTGAGCTGACGAGGAGTTGCGTGTAGGCGTGTTGCGGGTCCTGGAGGATCTGGTCGGTGAGGCCGGATTCGACGATGCGGCCATGCTTCAGGACCAGCGTACGGTCAGTCAACATGCGAATCACGCCCAGGTCATGGGAGACGACGATCATGGAGATGCCGAGTTCGGACTGGATCTGGCGGATGAGATCGAGGACGCGGGCCTGCACCGAAACGTCGAGACCGCTGGTGACTTCGTCCAGGAACAGCAACGGCGGCTGATTGGCGATGGCTTTCGAAATCTGGACGCGCTGCTGCATGCCGCCGGAGAAGTTGCGCGGCGTTTGATCCATGCGCGCAACAGGAACTTCCGTTTGCGAGAGCAGCGAACCGGCGCGTTGGCGGATATTGCCGACGTGCATGTGGCCGGCCATGATGAGCTTTTCGGCGATGTTTCCGCCGGCGGAAAAATTGAAATTCAGGCCGTCGCGCGGGTTCTGGTAGACCATGCCCAGCAGGTGATTGCGGACGTAGCGGCGGCGCTGGCTTGAGAGGCTGAACAGGTCCGTGGCGCCATCGTCAAGCGCGGTGAAATGGGCAGAACCGGCGGTGGCCTCCTGGTCAAAATAAAGCAGTTGGACGAGCGTGCTTTTGCCGGAGCCGCTTTCGCCGACGACGCCGAGGACTTCGCCCGGATAGAGATCAAAACTGATATCGGCGCAGGCGACGATGGCGCCGGTGTTGGGGCATATATTGGTGGCCGCGGCGGGGCCGGTGTTGGCGAGGGAATCGGCATCGGGCTGGCCGTAGATCTTGGTGAGCCCGCGAACGCGGAGGAGCCAATCTGATGATGTCATTGCGGGTTCTGGAACAGCCGCTGCGGGGGACGCGGGCCGCCGCGGAGTTTGTCGAGGAAGTTAGAATCGTTGACGACGAATTTACGGGTGGAATCCTCTTCGTAGATTTCGTCGAGGAAAGCCTGGCCTTGGTCGGAATAGGCGCAGAGGGTGCCATGCCAGTCTTCGACGCGGAAGCGGACGTCTTCAAATTCGAGCGGTTCGACCGTGGTGTGCGGCGGCACGGCGTAGATGCGTTTTTCGCGGCCGGCCCCGAACAGATAGAGGCAGCGGGCCCCACTGAGGTTGGGCACATCCCAGCGTGGAATCGGGGACGGCGACATCATGAAGCGGCCGTTGACGCGGACCGGGTAACCGGCGCCGCGCATCAGCGAACCGTAGCGGACGTAGGCTTCGTAGAGGGAGACCCAGAGCTTGGAATAATCGGCCTCCGCGTGCATGAGTCGGGTCTTGTTTTCGTGGCGTTCGACGGAGCGGAGGATTTCGGGTTGGGGCACCTGGAAGACGAGGATCTGCTGCTCGGTGAGGATCTCTTCGGGGATGCGATGGCGGGTTTGGATAAGGCTGGCCGCGGCCGAGTCGAAGGTGGTGGCGCAGCCGGTCATACGTTCAATAAACTGGCGGAGGCTGCAGGCGTTCACGCTGGCGTCGCTGCCCTGGTCGATGACTTTGAGGGTATCTTCGCGGCCGATGATGGCGAGGGTGATATGCAGGCCGCCGGTGCCCCAGCCGCGGGCGATGGGCATTTCGGGGGAGGAGTAGGGGACCTGATAGCCGGGGACGGCGACGGCTTTGAGGATCTTGCGGCGGATTTCGCGCTTGGTTCGTTCGTCGAGGAAGGCGAAGTTATAGGCGGATTGAAACTTGGTGTTCTCGATCATTTGGCGGCGGGCTCCACGGTGAGGCCGGCATAGCTGGCGAGGGTACGCTGCATGGACTCGCGGAGGTTGTCGAGGCCGGATTGGAAAGTGACGTAGTGGGGGAGCTTGAGATGATTGGTGAAGCCGTAGGATTCGACGCCTTCGGTGTGATAGAGCGTAAATTCCTGGCTATTGGCGGGGTTGGCTTCGTTGGGCTCGCGCAGGGAGTTATCGAGCATGCCCATGCAAATAGCCTTCGTTTCGTTCTGGCCGAAGCAGAGACCGTAGCCGACGGAGAGATAGGGGACGTTGGCGGCGCGTTTGGAGCCCTTGGCGGAGTTGACCATTTCGCATTCGGTGAGAGTAACTTTGCCAAGGTAGCGGACGCGGCCGCGGGGGTCTTTGACGCGGACGGGAACGTCGCCAACGCGCAGTTCGCCGACGGTGCCATGGCCGCCGGCGGCGAAGCCACGCATGGTGGAATAGCCGAGGCACATGAGGCCGCCGGTTTCGGCGCGGGCCATCATTTGGAGCGATGCTGAGCGTGGGCAGGGGAACTTGAGCGCTTCGCGAGTGACGTCGGCAACGCGGCGGTCGGAATTGTCGCGCGGCAGCAGGAGGCCTTCGGCTTGGAGCAGATCGATCACTTTGCCGTAGGCCGGGATTTGAGCGATTTTGGCGAGGTCGATTTTGCAATCGATGGCGTTGAGGAAGGCTTCGACGGAGTGAAGGGTTTCGGTGGCGAGAGCGGGATCAAAGAGGCGGTGGGAGTAGTCACGGGTGGGGCCGAGAATCTGGCCGCCGGGGATATCGCGGAAGGCGGCAGAGATGCGCCGGCGGATGAACATTTCCCGGGTGTTGAGGATTTCCGAGGCGAATTCGCGATTGAGCGTGGCACGGTAGGCGCGGAGTACGAAGGCGGCTTCAAACACATCGCCTTCATTTTGTTTGATGGCGAGAGCGGCGTGATCGGGAGCGTAGAGGGAACCTTCGCCCATCACCTTGTCGACGAGCAAACGCATCTGGGTGCGGATCTGCTCAATTTCGATGGGCGGCGTGGCGGCGCGGAGGCGGTAATACTCGACCAGTTCGGCGGCGTTGGCAATGGCTTCCTGGCCGCCCTTTACGGCTACGTATCCCATGCTATTGGACCTCCCAGGAGAGTTTTTGGGAACGGGGAATGCTGACGAGCGTGTTGCCAGCGGTGAGAATCAGATCCAGACCGAGGGGGAACTCGGCGTTGCGGTTGGCGAGGAGGGTAAGGAAAGCGGAATCGATGCCAGAAGCGTGGAAGGTGAGAGCGCCATCAACGCCGGGACCAGTGGTGGTGAGGGCCAGGGAGTTGGGGAGTGGCGTAGCTGAAAGCGCTTCGAGTTGAAGAACGACGGTGGCGCCAAGTTCGGGGTAGGCCAGTTCGCCGGTCCGGGCCGCGGCGAGCGCTTCGAGGTGGGTGGCGTCGGAAAGGAAAAGGAAGGCGGCGTCAGCTGGTGTGGCGGTGGGGCTGCCGGTATTGGCGGTGATGTAACGCGAAATCCCGTCGGGGAAGGCGGTGGCGTGATGTTCGACTTCGGAATCGAGCAGCGTCATGGCGACGATGGAGGAAGCGATGTTCAGGGGGGCGGGCGAAGGAACGGCGGGCGCGGAGAATTGGCGGAGTTGCCCGGGGCGGGCCATGGAGTCGAGCAGGACGCGAAAGTCAGCCTGGGCGTCGTGGAGCATGCGGTTATTCCTGCTCCAGGAGCTTGAAATCGACCTGCGTGCGGAGGATCTGGGCGTATTCGGCACGCTGATCTTCGATGAGTTTGTCGTGCATAGATTGCAGGGCGGCTATAGATACCGGGTCAATCAGGTTTTGCTCACGGAGGGAGTCCAGGACGGCGGAGCAGTAGGCGCGGACAGGCTCTTCGCCAAGGCAGAGTCCGTAGCCGGGGACCGTGTTAATCGAGACTTCGCAGGAAGTGGTGAGCGCCTCCCCGAGGAGGAACTCTTGCTGATCCAGCGAATCCTCGGCGCGAAGCATGGTCAAGCAGGGTTGGGGAGGACGAACGATGGCAATTTCGTGCAGCCGCTCCAGGCCCTCAACGAGGGTCTGAAGCGGCGCGAGCGGTGCATCCGCGACGATCTGGTCAAGCCGGTCTAACACTCGCGTCTATTCATCCGCTTCCGGGAAACGGAGCAGTCCGAACGGCGTTGGCAGAGCGCGCCGAACCGGGGCGGGCATGGGGACGTTTTCGCCCTTAATGCTATGCCAGAGGATACGGTTCATGGCGTCCATGTCGATACGGTCGTAGTCGCTGAAGTCCATTTTGGCTGACTCGGCGGCGCCGTAGGCATGAGGCGCGTTCTTCGACATCAGGTCGATGCGGGCACCGGTTGCCGTGAAGGGAGTGAGGTCCGGCTTGGCCATGAAGCTGTTGGCCATCGGCGTGGCCGAAGCGTCATGCTGCGTCATCGGCGGGAGGCCGAGCAGCAGTTCGATCGTACGGAGCATCGAGACGGTGGAGTACATGGTGCTGTCAACCGTCTTGCGCTTCACGTAGGGGCTGATGACGAGGCCGGTGGTGCGGTGGGAATCAACGTGGTCGGGACCGTTCTGGGCGTCGTCTTCGATGATGAAGATGGCGAATTTGCTCCAGGATTTGCTCTTGGAGATGGCTTCGACCATTTTGCCGACGGCCACGTCGTTGGAGGCGACCTGGGCCTTCGGGGTGAAGGCGCCGGGGGCGGTTCCGGAGGTGTGATTCTCGCCGAGCGACATCATCATAAAGTTCGGCATGGTGCCGGCTTTTTCCATTTCGTGGAATTCTTCAATGAAGCGATCGGCACGTTGATAGTCGCGAGCGCGGCCGTAGGGTGTGCCGTCGGGACGAGTGTCGAACTTCTCACTACGAACCTTATCCACACCGCGGCGATTGCCCATGCCGAAGGTTTTGACGCGGAGGCCGTTTTGAGCGGCGAGTTCCCAGATATAGGGCGTCGACTGGGCGGCGATGCCATTGCCCACGTTGACGCGGCCGTGGCGGGAGTAGCTGAGCGTCCAGGCGCGCTGGGTGAACTCGTTGACATAGGCCGAAGTGGTCCAGGGCTGGCCGTCTTGGCTGACTTCACCGGAGCAGTAGAGGTTATCTAGCAGGACAAACTGTTCGGCGAGGGCGTGCTGGTTGGGGGTGACGTCGCGGCCGAAGAGAGTAAGAGAGGGGTCCCCGTTGCCTTGCTTCAGATCGCCGAAGACCTGATCGTAGGTCCGGTTTTCCTTCATGATGAAGAGTACGTGCTCGATCGGCGACTTCTCGCCGACCTTCGTGGGGATAACCGTGCCGGCGGTCGAGGGCGCCTGCTCTAGGAGCGAGTCCTTATAGGGGCTGTTTTCAACGGCTTGCTTGGAGTAGGCCGACAGCTTCTTCGCGTCCGGCATGTCGACGAAGGAGAGAAGACCGTTCAAGTTATTGCCGTGGTGCTGGAAGCTGACGGCGGGTGCCACTTCATCAATGGGGCGCTTGACCTTGTTAGGACCGGTGCCGACGCCTTTGCCGCTGGCGATCAGAAGCCGTTTCCCATCAGCGGTGAGGCGAACCAGGGTGGGGTACCAGCCGGTGGGGATGAAGCCTTCGACCTCGCTTTTGCCACGATTTTCCACGTCGACGACGGCGACGGTGTTGTTATCGGCATTGGCGACATAGAGCGCTTTGCCATCGGCGGAGAGCGCCAGGGAGTTCGGCGTGCTGCCGGCGGGAGCCTTCGGTCCGAGCGCCATGTTGACCGTTTCCAGGCGCTGCTTGGTGTTGGTATCGATGGTGACGACGTTATTGGTATGGCCGCAGGAGACGAAAAGAACGCCATCGGCGCGGAGGGCAAGATCGTTCGGGTGGGCGTCCGTGGAGATGGTGCCCGTCAATGTGGGCTGGTCCGGTTTCGCAACGTCGATAACTGCAACTTCGGCGCCGCCAAGGTTCGCAACATAGAGAGTCTTTCCGTCTTTGGTGAGGACGGCGCTGATGGGGTGATCGCCGGCCTTAACGCGGCCAAGCGCACGGCCGCCGTGCGTTTCCAGAATATAGACGAAGCCGTCGGAGTTGTTGACGGCATAGAGGAGCTTGCCATCGGCGGAGGTAAGAATGGAGGAGACAGCAGAATTGGCCTTGCTGGCGCCGAAGAGGTTCAGGCCGCCGCGGGCTTCTTGCCAGCCTTCTTTGTCCCAGCGGTCGAAGACCAGAATGTCGCTGCCTACGTAGCCAGCGCCGGAGGAAACATAGAGACGCTTCCCGTTGGGCGCCCAGGCGAGTCCGCTCCAGGCCTGTTCCACCGGGAACGTGGCGATCTCTTTTTCAGTGGCGAGATCGACAATGTGAACCTGGTGTCGGGTATAGCCGGTGTTGGTGAATGCGAAAAGTTTGCCGTCCGGGCTGACCGCACCGCTCAGTATCATGTCGCCGGAGGCGAGTTGACGGCCGGCGGGAGTTGTTTTCCAGCCGCTGACGAGCATGGCGTTCGGGCCGAGGTGGCCGGGGACGGTTATCATTTGTCCGGAAGCGGCGTGTTTCACCTTGAATTGCTCAAAGGCTGTCCACGCGCCGAGACTGCCAAGGGCCAGCGCGACGCCAAGGATAAGACGCTTCATCATTACTCCAAAGGATTGTGTCATGGTGTTGCTCGCCGGTTCCGGCCTCTCCGCCCGATCATTGGGCAATATCGACAAACTTCGAAATTGGTCGCGGCGTCAAAAACATCCGCCGATAAAAAGGGTAAAGCTTGTTGGTTGCAAACGTATGAATGCGGGCTGACGATAGCGCGACGAAAGTGCGGATACATTAGACCTTGAACTTCATCCCCAAAGTTTCCACAACGCGAGTCGGGCGCAGTGGTATATGGCGCGCAACGCTGTTTCAATTCACGTAGTTGTAATCAACGCAGGTTAGAGGTGCTCGCGAAACCTTGTCAAGCCCCTTGACTTCGGAAAGTTCCTCGGAGCCTACTGATTCAGGCTCAGTAGGTACAGCCCCTTGAAATCTTGTCAGCAATTTTGTCAGCAACTGAACTCGTCTCCTGCGTCCGATGCGTCCAAGTCGCCCATTCCGTATCCTATTGATTCTGGAAGTAAAAGAAAAATCAAGCATGCGACAAAAGAGACTTGACAGGTCAGCTCTCTTAATCAGTAGGTTGACAGTTCGATTCTGTCCGCGCTCACCACTCACTCATTTTCACTACGGCGTTTGATAATGGAATGACCATGATCACACGCCGTTTTGCTTTGGTCTGCCTCTCGGCAGTCGCCCTCTCCGCCGCCAATGGGCCGTGGAAATGGGCTGACCTCGAAGCGCCGCCCCAGACCTTCGAAGCACCCCACCAGGATGAACCGGGCGTGAAGGCCATCTGGTTCGCTGGCGTCCCTTACAAAGGCAAGCCGACGAGAGTCTTCGCCTACTACGGCACCCCCGCCGCCAGCGGCAAACAAAAATTCCCCGCGATGGTTTTGATCCACGGCGGCGGTGGCACCGCCTTCGCCGAGTGGGTTCGAATGTGGAATGCCCGTGGCTACGCGGCCATCGCCATGGATACCACCGGCGCCGTCCCGGCCAAAGCCGTCGACGCCAAAACGACGTGGAATCCGCAACGAACGCGCAATGAGTTCTCCGGCCCCGCCGGCTGGGGCGATTTCGCCAATGTCGATCTCGCGCCGGAAGACCAGTGGTCCTACCACGCCGTCGCCGCCGCCATCCGGGCCCACTCTCTCATCCGCTCGTTCCCCGAAGTAGACCCCAATCGCATCGGCGTCACTGGCATCTCCTGGGGCGGCTATCTGACGTCCATCGTCTCCGGTCTCGACCCGCGCTTCCGCTTCGCCGCGCCCGTCTACGGTTGCGGCTTTCTGGGCGAAGACTCCGCCTGGCTCAAGGACTTCGAGAAGCTCGGGGCCGCCCGCGCCGAACGCTGGCTCTCCCTCTGGGATCCCTCCCAATACATCGGTGCCTCACGCATCCCCATGCTCTGGGTCAACGGCACCAACGACTTCGCCTATCCGCCCCCCTCCTGGCGAAAGTCCTACCGCCTGGCGAAGGGCCCTCGCACCCTCGCCCTCCGCGTCCGTATGCCGCACGGGCATCCGCAGGGCGCCAAACCGGAGGAGATCTTCGCCTTTGCCGATTCCATCCTCCGCAACGGCCCGCGCCTGGCGCGCATCGGCAAACAGGGCTTCGACAATGGCGCCATCTGGGTGAAATTTGCGGCCACGCGCCCCATCGCCAAAGCGGAATTGGCCTTCACCCGCGATACCGGAAAATGGCAGGACCGGAAGTGGGAAACCGTCCCAGCCGAACTCAAGGGAACAAAGGCCACCGCCACCGTCCCAGCGGACGCCAAAGCCTACTTCCTGAATCTCTTCGATGCCGAAGGCCGCGTCGTAAGCGGTGAACTCCACGACCGTTAGCCCATCAACAGCCCGTGCCGGTACAAGGCGTCTAACACACCATCGACCCCGCCCCGGATGCCGGCACAGGCCGTCTCCAAGGCTCCCTTCGATGATCGACCGTCCAACAAACAAACCATGTTCCTGGCCTCCGCGGTGTTCAATTCCACCATCTTATGCAGCAGGTTCGTAGTCCGCGTACCGGACGCCAATTGGACGCGAGCGAGCGGGCTCGCCACCGGCATACGCCCCAGAACACGCGGCGGCACCAGCGGGTGCGTTCGCAGTTCCACCAGCCCCGCCGCCACCAGTTGACAGATCGGCTCCACCGCATCCGGCAAGTCCGCAAACGCCACAGCCGACGGCCAGCACGCGCCCAGCCGCTTCAGAATCCGGACCACATCCGGGTGGTTCGTCTGGATCACGCCGCCGGTCTGACTGTCGCGAAACTTGGTCGCCCCGCCCGCCCCGGGCCCGTCGTTTTCCAGTGGGGACGCCAGATACAGGTTCCGTACCCGTCCCCGCACGCCGTCCCGGTCCAACGGGACCTGCTTGCGGCAGAACACGGTCTCCCGGAAACTCCGGAATTCAAGGAAGTCCAGATACTGTTCCCGGGCGATCAAATCGGTAGCGCCAAACCCATCCACTGCCTTCGTCAGCTCCGCATCCAATGGCGCCAGCAGACGGCGCAAGCTCGATTCCGCCACGTACTGCAAACCGGATTCAGCCACAATCTCGGCAAATCGAAAGGAGTTGTAGAAAGCCCCCATCTCATCGTGCGAAATCACGTCCATTCGCTGTTTTCCCAGCCGTTCCGATTCAAACGCCAGCACCTGCTTCCAGACATCCGGCCCCTTCGCCACACCGCCCAATGCCCCCAAAAACTCGCGTCCTACGGCCGCCCGCTCGGTCGACGGCGTCCCCAACTGTGCGGCGTGAAACGTCATCATGTCGCGAACAGCGTTGCGTAAATGCGCCGCCGGATAGGCGTTATAGCTCGCATACGCCACGCCATTCGGCGCCAAATGCCGGTCGATCACCTCCCACAACTTCTTCCGCACAAAATCCGGCACCCACGAACAAAACCCGTGGGCCACAATGTAATCGAACGTGCCGGCGTCCTCCGGAAACGCCATCAGGTCTAACGCCTCCAGCCGCACGTTCCCCAGCCCCGCCGCCGCGATAACCGCGTTCCCGCGCGCAATCGGAGCCGCCGCCAGATCCACGCCGAAGAACTCGCTCCCCGGCAACCCCACCGCCATCGGAATCAGGTTCGATCCATCGCCGCACCCGACCTCCAACACACGGCAGGCCCCCACCGGCGCCACGTCCATGCCCAGCAACGTCGCCAACGTCGCCAGCCGGTCCGGATGACTCTGCCGGTATGAACCCGGCGGGTAGGCAACAACGTCGTAGTAGGTTTCTTCGGCCATGCCCTCCAGTGTAGGTCAGCCCACCTCTTCGTTCGCCCGCAGCAACAAACTGCGCATCTGCGCAATGCAGTACGCCACCCCAGCCCGCCGCATACCCTTGTCGCCGGCGAACTCCGGCACGTGGTCCGGCACAATCGAGCCGTTGAACTTCACCTGCCGCAGCGCCTTCATCACCGCGTACATATCCATGTAGCCGTCCTCCGGAAACGTCTCGTGAAAACGCGGCAGCGGCGACGACACATTCCGGTAATGGACATCCACAATCTTCCCCCGCCCGCCGAAATCCTTGATCATCCCGAACACATCTTTCCCCATCTGGGTGCCGCCCTCGCTCCACGTCCCCACGCAGAACGTTAAGCCCCAGTGCTTGGAATTCCCCGCAATCTTCTCCGCGCGCGCATACCCGTCATAGTGGGTGAACACCTTCGCCACCCCGTTCATCTTCGCCAGCGGCGGATCGTCCGGATGCAGCGCCAATCGCACGTTCGCCTTCTCCGCCACCGGCAGCACCGCCTTCATGAAGTAGGTGTACGTGGCCCAGATGTCCTCCGCCGAATACTCCCGCTCAAACGCCTGCTTCTCCACTTTCTTCCGAAAGTCGTCCACGGAAAACTCCCGCGCCCGGTACCCGCCCGGCGTTTCGATTATCGCCGTCGTGTACGTATTCGCCGGGTGCCAGTCGTAGTTGGAAACCGGAATCCCCAGCCGCCCGCAATCGCGCAGAAACTGGCAGTAGGTTTCAATCAACTGGTCGCGCCGGCCCTTCCCCAGCTGCACATCCAGATGCCGGTACGCGTAATGAACACCGCTGAAGATCTTCATGTTGAACCGCGCCAAACGGTCCACCGTCGCCTTCATGAACTCAAACGGAGCATCGTCGCCGAATTCAATCCGGCACCACCGGATCCCCAATTGACGAAGAAACTGCAGATCCTCATCCGTCAAAGAGCGGATCACCATCCGGTGGGACAGCTTGATATTCGCGGGATCGTACTCGCCAATTTTGGGCTTGGCCCCGGCCATCAATCCAAGCGCGGGAAAGGAAACAAACGAGCGGCGTAGCATGCGCCGCTACCGTATCACACCGCCGGTGTGCGGCGCGAGGACAGGTACTTACCAACGCCAACCACCAGCAGCGCGCCCAGGATCTGCACGCCGATCTCAACCGCCCGCGACGGATGCAGCGCCCCGTGGACCACCGGATCGGAAATCATCAACTCCGCGCCCACGTGCCCCAAAATGGCCGCCCCGATCCACACCACGGCAGGGTATTTGTCCATAATCCGCGAAAGCAGAGAACTGGTGAAAACCACGAAAGGAATGCTCAATCCCAGACCGAAAATCAGTAGCGCCATGTTCCCTTTCGAACTCGCCGCCACAGCGATAATGTTGTCCGTCGACATCGTAATATCGGCCACCAAAATGAACCAGATTGCCGACCACAACGAATGGGCATGCTGCACGCCCGCCTCTTCATCAGCCGCATCGTGCAACAGCTTGATCGCGATCCACAGGATCAACACACCGCCAACCAGTTTCAGCCAGGGCACACCCAGCAACTGCGCCGCGAAGAACGTCAACCCGATCCGCAGCACCACCGCCACGGCCGCGCCAAAGGTGATCCCAAGCTTCCGCTCCTTCGGCGTCAGCGACTTCACCGCCATGGCAATGACAACCGCGTTGTCCCCGGCCAGCAACAGATCGATCAATACGATCTTCAAAATATCGATAACTAACTGGAGAGAGATTTCCGGCATACCAATGGCAGAATGTTCAGTTTACACGTTCATGCCACCGGGCCACATCTTTTCGCCTTACCCGGATGTGCGCGCCAGCACCGCGTCCACTTCGAACATCCGGTAAACCGTCTCGCTCATCCCGCAACGCCGGTAGGTCGCCTGCGCCGTCTCGTTGTGCGCCTCCACGTAAAGCCGCAATCCACAGACGTCCCCGCGCTCCCGCGCCAGCGTCTCCACCGCCGCGTACAATGCCTTGAACGCCCCACGCCCCCGATACTCCGGCAGCGTGTAGACGCTTTGAATCCACCAGAAAACGCCGTTCCGCCAGTCGGACCATTCGTAGGTAATCATCATTTGCCCGGCCGCTATCCCATCCACTTCGGCGATCAGATAAAAGCCCCGCCCCGCATCCGCGAACACCGCCTCAACGCCGTTCCGTAGGCGCTCCCGGTCCAGAGTCAACGCTTCTGTCTCCCACGCCATCCGCGCGTTCCCGTCCACCAGAAAAGCCACATCGTCCCGTGTCGCCGCCCGAACCGTCACCGCTTGTAGTTGCGCCATTCTACCCAGAATACGAAACCGCCCGGGTCAGCCCCAAAGAGACTCCCAGCCCCCGTCACGTCGTACTGCGCCTCTGATGCCCTGGATACTTTTCTCATTCCGCCTCCGGGCAATCATTCTAAAATAACGGCAACCGCATGACCGAACCCGATATCGCCTACGGCGACCTCACCTTCCAGGACTCCCATCCCGGCCAGCTCGCCGCCGTCGCCACCCTCCTCGGTCTCACACCGCCCCCTGTCGACACCGCCCGCATTCTCGAACTCGGCTGCGGCACCGGCTTCAATATCCTCGCCATGAGTCAGGCGTTACCTAGCGCCCACTGCACGGGCATCGATTACAGCCCCGTGCAAATCCAACGCGCCCAAACAGCCGCCGCCTCTATCGGCGCGACAAATATCGAATTCCGGTGCGAGTCGATCCAGGACTTCCCTGCCCCGCCCGCCTCGTTCGATTACATCATCGCCCACGGCGTCTACTCCTGGACCTCCGCCGAAACCCGCGACGCGCTAATGACCGTCGTCGAACGGTGCCTCGCCCCGAACGGCGTCGCCTACATCAGCTACAACACCTACCCCGGCTGGCGCTCGCGCATCGTCGCCCGGGACATCCTCACCTTCTTCGCCCAGCCCGGCGCCACGCCGGAAGAGCGCGTCCGCCAAAGCCGCGAAGGCGCCGCCCGGCTCATCCCCGCTATCACCAATCCGGACTCCCTCTACGGCCAGACCCTGCAAGCCGAAGTCGCCCCCCTCCTCAACGCCCCGGACTACTACATCGCCCACGAGTATCTGGTCGAAAACAATTTCCCAACCTATTTCCAGGACTTCGCCGCCCACGCCGGCCGCTTCAACCTCCAATACCTCGCCGAGTCGCGCCTCTTCGCCAACTCCTTCGTCCTCGGCGGCGACCTCCGGAAAGCAATCGACGACAACGCCGGCACCGATATTCTCCGCCGCGAACAATACCTCGACTTCCTCATCGGCTGCTGCTTCCGCCAATCGCTCCTCTGCCACTCCGTCGCACCGGTCTCGCGCGAAATTGAAGCGGAACGCATCCTCCCGCTCTCCGTCTCGCTTACCGCGGAGATCCTCGATACCACGCCGGAAGCATGGCGCATCCGCACCCACATCGGTGCCGAATTCACCGTCGACGACAAGCCCATTGTTCAGGTCCTCGCCCTCCTCCGCCAGCACGGCCCCGCACCGGTGCCCGCTCACGCCTTCATCCAACCCGTCATTGAAGCACTCGGCATGCATTCCCTCGCCGCGCTCGGCGGCACCATCATCGCCGGCATCCTCCTCGCCGGCTGGAGCCGCGGCCTCTGGATCCTCCGTGCCGACACTCCGTCCCTCGTCAACGCCGCCTCGCCCAATCCGCTCGCCTGTCCGCTAGCCCGCCTCCAAGCCCAACAAACCAATCGCTGCACCAACCGGCTCCACCGCACCGTCATCCTGACCCCGGACGAACAGGCCTTCCTCCAACAGCTCGACGGCACCCGCGAAGTCGCGCCCGGCCCCGCCCTCGCCCGCCTCGCCGCCGAAGGGTTCCTGATTGCCTAAAACCCGCTGGCTCGTGCTGGCCCTGCTCTTCGCCGCGACTACGATCAACTACCTCGACCGGCTCCTCCTCAGCACCCTCTCCCCGGTCCTCCGCGACGAGTTCCAATTCAGCTCCGCCCTCTACGGCAACATCTCCGCCGCCTTCCAGGCCAGCTACGCGCTCGGCTTCCTGTTCCTCGGAAGATGGCTGGACCGCGTCGGCACAAAGAAGGGTCTCTTCGTCGCCGCCGCCGTCTGGTCCACGGCCAGCATCCTTCACGTCACCGTCACCAGCGCCTCCCAATTCGCCATCTGGCGCGCCCTCCTCGGCTTCTCCGAAGGCGCCAATTTCCCCGCCGCCTTCAAAGCCCTCGCCGAATGGTTCCCACCCGAAGAACGCAGCCTCGCCACCGGCATCCTCAACGCCGGCGTCAACCTCGCCAGCGTCGCCGGACCGCCCCTCTTCGTCGCACTCACCGCCCACTACGGATGGCGCTTCTGCTTCTTCGCCGTCAGCGCCCTCGGCTTCCTCTGGCTCCTCGCCTGGGCCACCCAATACCAACCCAAATCAATACCCGCGCCCGCCAGCACCGCCGTTTCCTACCGTGAACTCTTCCGCCACCGCCCCACCTGGGGCATCGTCTTCGGCAAGATCCTCGTCGACCCCACTTGGTACTTCCTCCTCTTCTGGCTGCCCCTCTATTTCCGCGACGTCCACAAACTCGACATGTCCCAAATCGGCTGGGCTCTGCCGTTCATCTACTTCATGTCCGGCATCGGCTCGCTCATCGGCGGCTGGGCCAATGGCCGCCTGCTGAAACACGGCTGGCCCCTCCAGCGCACGCGCCTCTCCGGGCTCCTCCTCTGCGCCTGCATCGTATCCGTCGCCGCCTACGCCGCCATGCATTCCAACGCGCTCAACGCCGTGCTCATCTTCAGCCTCGCCGCCGCCGCGCACCAATCGTTCAGCTCCATCGCCTTCATGCTCCCGGCCGACGTCTTCCCCTCCTCCGCCGTCGGCACAGTGCTGGGCCTCGGGGGGTTCGCCGGGGCCATGAGCAGCGTCGTCTTTTCCGCTGTCCTCCCCGGCTACCTCGTCCCGATTTTTGGCTACACACCGCTGGTCGTCACACTCACCTGCGGCTATCTCTGCGCCGTCGCGGTCACCTGGAAAACCTTCGGCCGCTTCCAGCCCGTCCCGCTCTGAACTACCAGTTCGTCAACGAACCGTCCGGCCGCTTCAGCATCGGCGTCAACGAATACGCATCCGTATAATCGCCAATCTGCTGCAGCTTCGAAGTGTCCACTTCCACGCCCAGGCCCGGCCGCTCGTTCGGCCACAACTTGCCGTTCTTCAGGTCGTAGTGCGTCTTCAAATAAGGCCACGGCCGCGTCCCGCCCATCACCATTTCCATCAGCACCGGCCCGCTGAACACCGTCGAACAATGCACCATCGCCGCCTCGGAAATCGGCCCCGTGAAGTGCGGCACCAGCCCCACGTAATGCGTCTCGCACATCGCCGCAATCTTCTGGAACTCCGTGATCCCGCCCACGTTCGGAATCGTCGCCCGCGCGTAGTCGATCAGGTGATTCTCGATCAACTCATTCCATTCCCACTTCGGCCCGAACTGTTCGCCCACCGCGATCGGGACCTTCACCTGCCCCCGCAGCGTCCGGTACACGCCCGGGTTCTCACTGCGCACCAGGTCTTCCACGAAGTAGGGCCGCAGCGGTTCAATCATGTTCGCCAGCGTCACCGCGTCCGGCATGTCCAGTTCCGTATGGAAATCAATGCACCATCCGCCGTCACGCCCCACGCCCTCGCGAACCTGCTTGCACAGTTCAAACACCCGGTTCACCGTCGCAAAACGGTCCATCTCGCCGCCCCGCACATCGGTCGAAATCCGGTACGCCCGATAGCCCGCGTCCACGCAAGCCTTCGCCACTTCCTTCGGCGTGCCCTGCGCCGGATAGCCCGTCGAATAGCACTCCACGTAGTCTCGCGCGTGACCGCCCAGAAGTTGATAAACAGGCACGCCCAGCGCCTTCCCCTTCAGGTCCCACAGCGCCACGTCCAGCGCGCCCAGCGCGTGCACCTTCTCGCGCCCCGCCGGGTAGAAATAGGAACGGTACATCTGCTGCCACAGCCGGTCCGTCCGGAACGGATCCTGCCCGATCAACAGCCCGGCGCACTGCTCCATCGTGTCGCCGCTGCCGCCCTCACCCACGCCAATCAAACCGGAATCCGTCTCCACCAGAACAACGTTCGTGCTCTGGTTGAACAACGGCTGCCGCGTGTTCGGCCGCCCCGCGGCATCAGTGGGCGTCTTGAAATAGCGGATCCGTGTGATCTTGGTCTTCGGCAAACCCGCCGCATCGGCCCGCTCCGCCAACGTCGCCGCGCCGGCCGCGCCGGCCAATGCCTGGAAAAATGCTCTACGTTTCATCTCCGCGCCATCATATCAGGCGCGTCCAATCCACTACTCAATCTTCGCCGTCCACTTGCCTCCGACGCCCCACGCAGCGCCAGTGATTGTCTTCCCATCGGCGGCCAGCGTCCCGCGATAATTCTCCCGCACCCCCTCCCGGTACACCACCACATTGCGCCCGGTCAGCGGCTGCACCACCAGCGCATCGGAGACCATCGCCCCCCAGGAACAAGTCCAGTTCCCGTTGAACCGGTTCGTCGTCCCTTGCCGCGTCCAAACGCCGTCACAGTATCGCCCGTCCGGTGCCGTCTCGCGGATCCGCCACACCCGCCCCATCCACCCCGAGCCCACACTCCCACTCCCACCCCCGCCCCGCTGCGTCAGGTACTGCACCTTCACAACATCCTCACGGGTATACGTCACCCGCTTGCCCCCCTTCAGCGTCACAACCAAATGCGTCCAGGGAGTTTCACGGAGCACCAACTCGCTCTCTTCCCCTTCAATCGGCTCCTGCCCGTTAGCCGGAAACATAGCCAGGGCGGAGACCATCAACAGCGAAACCACAGTCCGTTTTCGCATATCGAGCCTCTCTATCGCCAAGCATACTCTCTTCATTTCGCGTGACCAATCCCCCTACTCCACGTCAAGCCTCATCGAATTCCCGGCGCCAGCAACTTCACCGTCTCCATCGCCCGCTCCCAGGCCACCTCCTGCCACGGTAACGTCCTCGAACCAGCACGCTGGGCGGTCCTGGCCTCCGGCCAGTCGCCTGAGCGTCACCAGTTGGCACCATCAAGGCGGCCAAGTCATGCCCCGCCTCTACCTCACCCTCACCGTCACCGCCCAGCGCAAATCCGGCAGCCCGCTCAACCACCGTCCGAAATCCACGCAGGTCCTCACCCACTTCGGCGAACGCGCCGACGTCTCCCCCGATAACGCACGCGTCGCCTTCATGGTCAAAACCCTCGGCGACACCTTCGTCATCGACCTCAAGACACTCGCCATCCGCTGACTCCCCCGCGGCGTCCCCGCCGCCGCGACAACGAGCGCTGGTTCCTCAGCAACGTCCCGAATTCCAAACCTGTCAAGCTCGCCCAGTTCCCCGGTCTTCCCGCCGGCCACTCCCGCACCGTCGTCGCCGATCTTGCCCACGAACAGGGCACCCTCAAAACCACTAACAAAAAGACGGTGTTTGAGAGCAACTCCTCCGCCTATGTCGCGGAATTGCAGGACTTCTACGGCAACGACACCAAGCTCGCCTTCACCTGCT
>CAMATG010000022.1 GCA_945860645.1 Candidatus Sulfopaludibacter sp. SbA3
GTCTGTGCTGGCGCTGTGTGGTGCCGCGGGGGCGGGCGCGCGCTGTTGGGCTGGCGTGGGCCGTGGGGCCGGGCCGACGGGGGGGCGGAGCTGCGCAGGGGCGGGCTCGGCCTGGGCTGCGTCGGCGGTCGGCGTAACGATAGACATCGCTAGATCACTTCCGCGTCGCCCTTGGGGTCGGGGAGTTCTGTGTAGAGCTTGCGGACTCGGGAAATGAGAGTGGGGTCGTAGTTCGTGATCGCCGCGCCGGCGCCCGTGGCCAGGCCGAGTTCCTTGCCATTCCAGATGGCGAAGTCGCACATGCGGGCCTGTTTATCCGTTCCGCGGGGGCTATCGTAGCCGATGCGCATCACGCCCTCCGTGCTGCCAAGCCACGGAATCATCGCCTTGGCCAGGTTGGGGTCGTTGATGTAAAGGAGATGGGCGGAGTAGGCGAGCACCTCGTCCGGACGCGCCTTGCGCACCATTTCGAAGAACTCCACCTTCTCGTTCTTACCGCCGCGGAGGACGATGGCGGCCAGGGCCTGCATTTTGGCGTTTTCGTCGGCCTCCATTTCGGCGGTACGGCGAAGCGCGTCCAGGCCGCAGGCGGCGCGGCCGGCGGTGAGATAGAGCTTTCCACGGACGAAGGGAGACTCGCGTGAGGGGATGAGGTTGAGGATGGAATCGCCAGCCGGGGGATCCTTCTGTTTTTCCAGGGTCCGGGCGGCAGCGGCGGCGGTTTGGCCGTTGGGGTCGGCGGTGGCTTTCAGAAGGAATGACGCCGACTGGTGGGTGTCGATACGGCCCAGCATGAGGATGGCGATATCGCGGGCACGGGGATCGAAGCCGCGCCACTGGCGCTCGAGTTCGGGGATGAAATCGGCTGGGGCGTCCTTGGCGCGGTCGATGACAGTCCGGTCGCCCATTTGGATGGAATTGATATAGTGCTGGACCATGATGGAAGCTCCTTAGACGGGCAGATAGGTGCCGTTATTGGCGGCGGTGCGCATGATGTGTGCCTGATTGCTCTGAAAGAGATTGGCCATCTTCTTCACACCAATGGCCATACCAACGCTCAGATGGGCGCCACCGGGGAGCGCATGCAGATGATCTCCGTAGCCGATCTGGTCCATGGGATCGCCCGCATTGATATAGGCGAAGTTGTACATGAGATTGCGCATGGACCAGTTGTTGTGATGTATGCTGCTGCCGTTTTTGTTGTTGTAGTGTTCGAGAGTCAGCACGTGGCCGAGTTCATGACACAGAGTTTGCGCGAAGCCTTCGAGGTCGTCCGGATCGCGCATCAGAAAGCCAACCTGGGCGCCGACGTAGGAGCCTGAGGCACGGTTGGAGTTGGCGAACACCGAACTGATGCCGACGCCATTGGTGTCGTCGCGAGAGGTGGTGCCGTTGGCGGCCAGGTCGTCGATATGGCCGACGACGTAGACATTCAGTGCACCGTTTTGCGGGTCCTTCCGCATGAGCTTGGCCATTTCGGCGTCCCAGTGGGTGCTGCTAGTCAGGGTGACGGCGTTGGCGGTGGTAAACCCGACGACATCGGTATTGAGGAGCGGCAATTCGAGGTTGAGCTTGACGCCGGCGGCGATGAGAATTTTATTGGCGTTGGCGATGAGGGTGTTAAAAGCGGCCTCATCGGTGTCGGCCTGGGTGCCGTTGATGATACAGCGGTGCCCTTTGACGGGAATGGTGATGAGTGGATGCACTCGGATGGTGCATTCGCCAACAACGGGGCCGGCGGCTGTGCCGGCGTGGAGTTTCAAGGTGGTGCTGGTATCGGCGGCGGGGTTGCGGGCGGCGCGGACGGTGATCGTGTCGCCGGGCGTGAGCGGGGCGCCCGTAGCGGGCGTGACGAGGGAGACGAGACCAGCGTCGACAATTTCGGGAAAGAGCTGGACGGCGGGTTCGATCCGGTCGCGCATGACACGGATGCGGCACTGCTGGGCTGGCGTGGCGCCATCGGGACCGCAGATTCCAAACGCCGGGCCGTGGGCGTTGGCGAAGGTGGGATCGAGATTGAAGCCGTGATCATCGGGGTCGGACGCATCGATCTGAGCAAAGCCAGCCACGGCGCGAACGAACCGGACGAGGGTGACGCGGCGCGGGGTGAGCCGGGGGAAGCTCTGCGGATTGAAGAGATGCAAGGGGAAGGGCATGGCTTACTGTCCGGCCTTGGTGGTGAGCTGGGTGCGGGTTTGGGGGCCGATGTCGTCATCGATGGCGATACCGGTATCGGCTTGGAGGTTGAGAGTGGCCTGGCGGCTGCGCGGGGTGGCGAGGGTGGGTTCGACGGAGGGGTCGATGGTGGCATCGAGTTGATAGCCGGTGACGTAGCCCATCTGGTCGAGGCGCTGAGCCTGGCCGCTCTCGGCGGTGACGGGGTCGAGGGCGGGGGTGAAGTCGAGCGGGAAGTCGGTGTCGAAGATGCGGAGGACGCAGTTGCCGGCGGCGATGAAGGGGATGGGGACGGTGACTTCGCCGTTGGCGTCAGTGGTGCCGGCGTGGACGGGGGCGCCGTTGACGAAGACCTGGAAGGGCACAGTGGCGATGCCGAGACCGGTGCCGACGCCGGGGGCGATCTGGAAGCGGATACGGACGATGGGCATGGCAATCGTATTGAATTGCGTGAGCCCTTCGAGCACTCTTTGGACGAAAGCTTCAAACATAATTTTGCCTCTATGCGCCGTCGTGAAGTTCTTTGAGTTTGTTCTTGGTGGCGGAATCGGCGGTGCCGTTGACCGTTAGATTTTGGCTGGACTGGAAGCCGCGGAGGGCGGCGGTGGTGAGGGGGCCGATGTCGCCGTCGATGGGGCCGGGGTCGTAGCCGAGATTTTTGAGACGGGCCTGGACGCCGGAGGCGGTATCCCAGGGGTCGAGACTGCCCATGGCGAGATTCCAGACGACGCCGGGGCGGGTGGTGTCGTTATCGAACCAGACGGTGAGGGTGGCGGCGGTGGCGTTGGCGGGGATCTCTTTTTCGATCATGCCGTCGCCGCCGGTGGTGCCTTCACTGAGGGTGCCGTTGACGTCGAGTTGGTATTTCTTGCCGGCGAAGGCGGCGTTGTTGCCGTCCATCATGCGGACGCGGATGAGGGTTTTCTGGGAGTCGACTTTGAACTCGGTCCAGGCGTCGGTGGGCGCTTCTTCGACGTTGGCTTCGGGATCGGGGATGAAGATCTCGTCGCCGGGGTAGATGAGATTGGGATTGGGACGAAGTTGGCGGAAGGAGGCGTTGGCCGCATCGTTATAAATATTCCGCCAATCGGCGTAGCCGAACTGGAGAGCGATGGAGGAGAGGCAGTCCCCTTGCACGACTGTATACATTGGCATGAGTGGCTCCGGAGTGTTTCGTTATGCCTTTTCGGCGTCGGCGAGGCCGGGGAAGGTGACCTGGCACTGACCTGGGTCCGTATGTTCGATTTTGGCCTTGCCCTGGTCGTCGAGGGTGCCTTCGACGACGTCGCCATTGGGCAGCACGACGCGATAGGCCTGGCCGGGGATGGGGTTGCCGAGGCGATCCTTGAGGACGATGCCGACCCAGTGGGTTTTCTGCTGATTTTCGGGGGACTCGGGGTTGTGGGTGGGGCCGGGGGGGGGCTGGTTGCCGCCGCCGCCGGAGCCGCGACCGAGGGCGGCGCCGCGCTGGTAGGTGTTGCCGGTGTGGGCGGAACCGGAGTAGGTCTTGGCGCCGCCGGGATCGGCGGTGGAGGCTTCGAGAGCGGCGGCGGGGGCCTTGGAAGCGTTGAGGGAACCGAGCGAGCCGGAGCCGGCGGCGCCACCGGAGTTGATGAGCACCATGGTGCCTTTGATGGTCACGCCGGAGGGGCTGATGTCGATGAAGTTGCTGCCGACTTTCAGCGAGATCTGTGCGCCACTTTCGATGACGATGGGCTTGTCGCCCTTGATGTACGTTGTGCCGGAGATTTTGGTGGATTGATTGCCAGTGATTTCGGAGGTCGAGTTGCCGCCGACTTTGGCGGTGCTGGAGCCGGTGACTTCGACGGTATCCTTGCCCTTGATGACGAGGACGCGATCGCGGCCGATCTCCTCGATGACGTCCTGGGTGACCTTGCGCTGGAAGTCGCGGAGGATGGCTTCGACCTGATCGCGTTTGACGTAGAGGTGGGTGTCCTGACCGATCCACTCTTTCCGATCGTTGAGGACGCGCTTGTCCATGTCCTTCTGCGCGTGGAAGAAGACCTGTTCGGCATCCTTCTTGTCTTCGAAGCGGAGTTCGTTGAAGCCGCCGCCGCCGACCGAGGAGCGGGACTTGAACGCGCTCATGGTCTTGTTGTCGGGGAGGGCGTAGGGCGGCATCATGTCGGCGTTGTAGACGCTGCCGACGCAGATGGGCTGATCGGGATTGCCCTCTTCGAAGGCGATGACGACTTCCTGGCCGACGCGGGGGATCGACACGAAGCCGAAGTTTTTGCCGGCCCAGGGCATGGCGCAACGCACCCAGCAGGAGCTGGTGCCATCGTACTTGGCGGCGCGGTCCCAGAGGAACTGGACCTTGATGCGGCCGTACTTATCGGTAAAGATTTCATCGCCGGAGGGGCCGACGACGACGGCGGTTTGGGTGCCGTAGATGACGGGTTTGGGCGAGACGCGCTGGGGGCGGAAGGGGAGGGCGAGGGGGATGCAGGTGAGGACGGCTTCCGGGGGCGGGCCGTCGTAGCTGTCGGCGGAGTTGTAGCCGCCGCCCTGTGGGATGGAGAAGCTGATGCGGGTGATGACGTAGGTGTCGTTGTCCTCGTAGTGGCGTTCGAGGTCGAACTTGTAGCCGGCGGTGACGCCGAGGAACGCGGTGTAGCCGGTGCTGGCGATGGAGTTGACGGCCTCCTGCTGCATGCGGATCTTGGTGGTGCGCTTGTTGTCTTCGAAGATCTTCTGGAGATTTGAGGCGCTGTCGCCGCCGCTGGGGCTGATGCCATCGAAGCGTTCGGCGTAGCCGCCGGGATAGTCGTAGAGCTCGAACGTCTCGTTGCTGCCGACTTTGAGTTTATGAGTGATGTCGCCGACCTGGAGGGTTTCGGTGATGAGGTCCTGGGCTTCGAGATTCTTGTGGGGGAGTTCGAAGGAGTGATCCCAGAGAGTGGTTTTCCCGGAGCGGAGGGACTGGGTCTTTTCCCAGGCGTAGATGATCTCGGCTTCATCGACGCCGCCGGTGTAGGGGTCGTAGTAGAGAGTGGCGGCGGCGGGGAGGGCGACGTGGGTCTGGGAGGTATCGGCAAAGACGACGGTGTGGCCGTCTTCGGTGTGGCGGAAGTAGTAGAAAATCCCCTCCTCCTCCATGAGGCGGGAGATGAAATCGAAGTCGCTTTCGCGGTATTGGACGCAGTAGTCCCGCGGTTCGTAGGTGGTCTGGGTTTCCCAGACGGCGGGGATGTTGCCGATGACCGCTTTGATGATGTCGGTGACGGGCAGCTGTTGGAAGATGCGGCTTTGGGTGACGCGGGTGAGGATCCAGAGCTGGGGGACGAGTTGGATACTGTAGCCGGTATTGAAATCGCCGCGGGCGCCGCGGGTGAAGGTCTGGATGAGGCCGTGGAAGGCGCGGGTGATTTCGCCGGCTTCGCCGTGCACCATATTGACGCGAACGCAGGCGGGCTGGCCGATGAGGCGGGAGAAGTCGACCACTTCCTCATTGGGGGCGAAGGCATCGATGCGATAGCTGAAGAGTTGCGAGATCCCCTCCATTCCGTCGATGGAACGGATGAGCAGCTTGTCTTCTCCCAGGGGTGTGGTCAGCTTGAGAAGCCGGTTTTCCTGGGTAATATTCGGCATAATGCACCTCTTACAATCAACGCGGAAACAATTCTATTTTGCCGTCGAAAATTCTTCGGCGAGGCCTCACAAGCAGAAACCTTTCCCGTTATCGTATCGGGTTTTGGAGAAGCTGTCGCGTGTCAGCGAACGATTCGGATATCGCGGCCGAAGAAGGCGAGGCGGGTGGTATACCGGATGGGGACGCGGCCATCGGCTTCGAGTTTTTCGGCGCGAAGCATGGGCGCGAACTGGAGGTCGAGACACTCGACCATGCGGCCGTCGGCGCAGAGGCGGAGGGCCATGGTTTCGCGGCTGGGCAGTTGGATGGCGAAGCCGGGAATCTGGTTGATTTTGGCCCACTGGGCGAGGAAATTGGTGCGGGTTTCGTCGGCGGTGAGGCCATAGGCCTGGCCCACTTCCTGGAAGCGGGTGGCGGCGGACTGGATGTAGAGAGAGGGGTCGCCTTTGCGCATGCCGATGACGATCTGGCCGATGAAGCGGAAGACGATGTTGTTTAGCTCGTTGGACAGGCCGACGGGGGTGGCATCGAGCCAGGACCAGCGGGGGAGCCAGACGGGGAGATCGGCGTCGGCTTCGAGGTAGACGGGCGGGTGGATGAGCGTGCCGGTTTCGGGGCGCCATTCGATGGTGGCGAGCACCTTGACCTGGGGATCGTCGGGGAGGACGCCGCGGGGGCCGCGGAGGAGGTGGAGCGAGGCGTAGGCGCGGGGCGGGGAAGGGAAGGGCGTTTCGGAACTCATCGGATGGCTAGGGTGGGGGCCAGGGCTGATGAGCAGGGCGAGGTGGTTCTTGCCGGGGAGGAGGAATTCGTGGACGGGGCGGCCGTCGAGGAGGCAGTTGACGGGATCGACGCGGGAGACGGAAACGCCGTTGACCCAGGCTTCGGCGGTGCAGCCGGAGCTATTGAGACGAAGGTAGAAAATCTCTTGAAGCATGGCTAGATGGGGACCGTTCCGGTATAGATTTCGCTTTGGTCGATGAGGTGGTAGACGTCCTCGCTGGTGCCTTCGCCGGGTGCTTCGGTGCGGACGAAGGCGTCGAGGCCGGTCCAGACGACGGAGGCGTACATTTCGACGTTGAGGGAGGAATTGAGGCGGGAGCCGCCTTCGACGTTGAAGCCGCTGCGGACGCCGGCGGCGGCGGAGAGGCGGGTGACGTACATGTCGAGCACGGCTTCGCCGCGGACTTCGAGGGGGATTGTGAGCAGGCCGCGGGCGGTGGGGGGCAGGACCGGGCGGCCGGGGCGGCGGAGGTCCCAGGTGGTGGTGACGTTGAGGCCGGCGTCGTTGATTTCTCCGAGGACGCGGATGGTGGCCGGGCCGGCGGAAATGCCGAAGCTGAGGGTGAGCCCGATCTTGAAAATCCACATGGAGATGGACGCGGCCCAGCCGAAGTAGACCTGGTGATCGGTGTGTTCCTTCCAGCCCCAGGTCATGGATAGCGAGCCCTGCATGAACGAGATGCTGGCTTCAAAGCGGAAGCCGACCTGCGGGACCATGTTGCGAATGAATGTGCGGAGGTCGGAGATGGCGCGTTCGACGTTGGAGAGGACGCGGATGATGGCGGTGATGTTCGCCGAGACGTCTTCGGCGGCGCCATTCTTTTTGAGTTCGAGACTGGGGCTGTCGGGATCGGCTTCTTCGGCTACGAGGGTGCCGACGTCGAGAGTGCTGCCGTCGCCGAGCGGGGTGGAACTATCGCGGCGGGAGATAGTGTAGCCCTCGGAGGTGGAGGAGCGTTCGCGGGTGACGGTGCCGTCGCGTTCGGTGGTGGTGGATTCCGAGCGGGCGGTGCCGCCGGCGCCGGTGCGTTCGGTGCCGGTGCGGGTGGTGCCGGTGACGGAGCGGGAGGAGGAGCGGGCGTAGGAGCGGCGGCCGATGGGGGGGACGGTGAGGGTGAGAGTGTACTGGTCGTAGGGGTAGACGAGGACGTCGACGTGGCCGGAGCCGACGGGGCGGCCGGAGTTGCGGATGCCGCAGGAATCGACGGAGATACGGTAGCGGGCGGGGTCGAGGTGGAGGGTGAAGAAGCGTTCGAAGATGTAGCCGAGGACGGAGTCGGAGCCGGCGCGGTAGACTTCGAAATCGAAATTGGTATCGGAGGGGCAGCGGCGGACGAGGTCGGCCTGGCCGGGTCGATCAACGGTGACCAGGACGTGGGAGCTGTCGTGGGCGGCGAGGGGGTGGACCATGACGCGAATGCGCGTGACGGCGGCGGAGCCACGGCGGTCGCCAACGACTTCGAGTTGGCGCTGGCGGGGGGCGCCGCCGTCGACGCCGCGGAGGGAGATGGCGCGGGTGCCGGGGGAGACGGTTTCGGGGGTGAAGCGGCCGCCGGCGAGGCGGTAGGAGCGTTGGCGCGTATTGGCGAAGGCGTTGAGAATGATGTCGTCGATATCGCAGGGACGGGAGGCGGGCGGAGGGGGTTCGCAGGTCTGGCTGTCGCCGGTGGAGGCGGAGGTGAAGGAGGAAGAGGTGGAGGCGTCGCTGGAGGAGTAGGCATCCACGCTACAGACATCGTCGGCCATGGTCAGTCCTCCTTTCGAGCGGCGAGGCGCATTTTGGTTTCATAGGACAGCTGGTGGATTTTGACGTGGGATTTGCGTTCTCTGTCGTGCAGGATGATAGCGGCCCAGCGGTGTTCGGGGAGCGTTTCGAAGGCGCGGCCCCAGACGAACCAGAGGTTGACGAAGCGGGCGGCTTCCTGTTCGGTGTTCAGTTCATAACGGCTGGCGGCGACGACGCCCGAGTCGATCCAGTCGCGATAACCGGGGCCGAGGGCGGTGGCTTTGTCGGGCCAGACCTTGCGGAAATGGGACATGAGGCGATCGACGAAATCGTCGTGTTTGGACTGTTGGAGCGTTTGGCGCTGTGCGTCGCGGATCACCATATCAGTTGGGCTTTGAGACAGGCTTCCAATCGGGAGCGTTGCCTTCCACGGTCCTTTCATGGAGCAGGGCGGCGGCCTGGAGGCGGAAGGATTCGACGGTGCCGGCGTCCTTGTTTTCGCACAGGAAGCGGCGAACGGGGCCGAAGAAATCCGTGAGTTCGGCGGGCAGCATGGTGGGGAGAAAGACGCGCAGGACGCGCGGATCGTAGTAGCGGAACGTCTTGGCGGTGCCGTCCTCCATGAAGACGCGCAGGTGGCGGCGGAGGTGGAGCCGGAGCGGGGTCATCTCCTGATCGGTGAGGACGAAGACGCCGAAGTTGTTGCCCCAGCCGGATTCGATGAGCCAGTCGAAGAATCGCGAGTTGGGTTCGAGGCGGACGAGATAGGGAGCGACTTCTTCGACGCCCGGCTTCAGTTCGCCGCGGTAGAGGCAGACGTGTTCGGGGCGGAGGCCGTCGAGATGGTCGAGCAGTTCTTCCATGGCGGCGCCGTCGATCACGGCATAGGCGATCAGTTCGGGCTGGGCGAAGAGGATGTCGGCAATGAACTGGCGCAACGGCGCTATCTCCCTGGTCTTATGTGTTCGCCACACGGGCGAACGGAATTAGTCCGGTCAACCATCGCAGAAGGCGGCCCCGGATTGCGAGGCGCGCTGCAGCGAGAGAGCTGCCAGGCTCCACTGCGCTTTGGGTGTGGCGGCCTTGCCGGTGGGCGAGGCTTGCTTGGCGCCGGGGTCGCCCTTGTCGGCTTCGTCGGGCGGGTCCGGGGCCTCCGGCGAGCAGCCAGAGCCGGAGCCGGCCGTGCCGCCGGAGTTGAGCATGACCATGGTGCCTTTGATGAAGACGCCGCCGGAGTTGAGGTTGATGAAGTTTTCGCCCACCTTCATGGTGAACGAGGTGCCGGCTTCGACGACGACGTTCATGCCGCCTTTGATGTGGACGGACTGCCCGGCGTCGACGGCGTAGTTGGCGCCGGATTTGAAGAGCTGGTCGGAATCGGATTTGAGCGAGACGGAGCCACTGACTTTGGCCTTCTGGTCGCCCTTGACGGTGGAGGAGTAGTTGCCGTCCACCTGCTCTTTGTAGTCCTTCTGAATGAGGACGCTTTTGGTTTTCTCGGTGGTTTCGCGCAGGTCGTTGACCACGCGGACATGCATGTCCTTCTGCGCGTGGAGGAAGATCTGTTCGGAATCCTTCTTGTCTTCGAAACGGAGTTCGTTGAAGCCGCCGCCGCCGGGACTGGAGCGCGATTTGAACGTGCTCATGGTCTTGTTGTCGGGGAGTCCGTAGCCGGGCATGGTGTCGGCGTTGTAGACGCTGCCGACGATGATGGGCTGATCGGGGTCGCCTTCTTCAAACGCGACGACGACTTCGTGGCCGATGCGGGGAATGGAGATGAAGCCGAAATTCTTGCCGGCCCAGGGCATGGCGCAGCGGACCCAGCAGGAGCTTTCGGAGCTGTAGGGCTGGGTGCGGTCCCACGGGAACTGGACCTTCACGCGGCCGTATTTATCGGTGTAGATTTCTTCGCCGGGCGGGCCTACGACGACGGCGCTTTGCGTGCCGTAGACGACCGGCTTGGGCGCGACGCGCTGCGGGCGGTAGGGCAGGGCGAGGGGGATGCAGTTGAAGACCGCTTCCGGGGGCGGGCCTTCGTAGCTGTCGCTGGAGGTATAGCCGCCGCCCTGAGGGATGGAGAAATGAATGCGCGTGATGACGTAGGCGTCGTTGTCTTCGTAGTGGCGTTCGAAGGCGAATTTGCAGCCGGCGGTGACGCCCAGAAAGCCGGTATAGGCGGTGATGGAAAGCGAGTTGACCGCTTCCTGCTGCATGCGGACTTTCGCGGTGCGCTTGTTGTCGTCGAAGATTTTCTGCAGCTCACCGGCCTGGTCGCCGCCGGACGGGTTGACGCCGTCGAAGCGTTCGGCATAGCCGCCGGGGTAGTCGTAGAGTTCGAACTTGTCGTTGCCGCCGACCTTGAGCTGGTGGGTGATCTGGCCGGTGTTGACGGACTCCAGAATCAGGTCCTGGGCCTCGAGGCTTTTGTAGGGGAGTTCGAAGGAGTGGTCCCAGAGCGAGGTTTTGCCGGAGCGGAGGGTTTGTTGCTTCTCCCAGGCGTAGACGATTTCGGCTTCATCGACGCCGCCGGTGTAGGGGTCGTAGAAGAGCTTGGGGGCCTGTGGGATGTCCTTGTGGGAGGAGGGAGTGTTGGCGATGACCATGGTGTGGCCGTCGCCGGTGTGGCGGAAGTAATAGAAGATGCCTTCCTCTTCCATGAGGCGGGAGGCGAAATCGAAATCGGATTCACGGTACTGGACGCAGTAGTCGCGGGGCTCGAACGTGCCCTGGATTTCCCAGGCCGTAGTGAGGCCGGCGAGGACGGTTTTGAGAATATCGGGGACCGACTTTTGTTGGAAAATACGGCTTTGTGTGGAGCGGGTGAGGGCCCAGAAGGCGGGGACGATTTGGAGCGTGTAGGCGGTGTTGAAGTCGCCGCGGGCGCCGCGAGCGACGGTCTGGATCATGCCGTGGAAGAAGCGCGTTGGTTCGCCCTGCCGGAACATCTGCACGCAGACGCAGGCGGGTTGGCCGACGAGCTTGGAGAAGTCGATGGTTTCGGTATTGGGGGCGAAGGCGTCGACTTGAAAGCTGAAGAGTTGGGAGAGACCTTCGACGCCTTCGATGGAGCGGATGAGCAGCTTGTCTTTGCCCAGAGGGGTGATGAGCTCCAGGAGTCTGTTTTCCTGTGTCAAATCAGGCATGCCGCCTTGTTGCCCTCCTTCGGTGGATTATGCGGGTGGATCTCCGGCGCTGTCCCATTTATGCCCGCCTTTTACGCTATCGTACTCGGTTTTCGTGAGGATTTGTCCGGCGGTGGAACTGGTGCGGCTGGCGAAGGGAAAAATGTTGATGGAAGGCGGTCGCCGCCAGGCCTGATCGGGCGGCAGGTTGGCGGCCCAGTCCTGCTGGTAGCCGGAGAGGTTCTGCCCGCCGAGGCCGGCCTGCAGGCCTTCGCGCGTGGCGCGATCCTTGATTCGCTGGAGGCGCATGGCGACGGTGCGGGCGTCGTCGACCTTCGATTTGGCGCTGTTCATGGCGTCGCGGGCTTTGCTCAGGACGTCCCCGATGGGGCCGGAGATTTTGCCGAAGGTGTTGTCCATGATGAGTTGCCAGACGGGCATGAAGGTGTTGCGGAAGTTGAGCGCGAGCAGCCAGGGGAAGGCGCCGAGGTAGACCTCGTAGGCGAGGGCATCGGCGTCTTCGCACTGCTGGCGAAGGCTTTCGATCTTGTCGGTGAGTTCGCCCATGGTGAGTTCCAGGGCCACGTTGAGGCGGGCGAGCACCTGTTGGTTCAGCGCCTCCATGCCTTTGTCGAGCAGGGCCTCGCCGGGCTTGATATTGGCGCCCTGGAAGTTGAGGCCGAAGTCCTTGGCGGTTTGGAGAAACTGCACCTTTTCCATGACGAGGGCGACGAGGCGATCGAGCATGCGCTTGCGTCCGGCTTCGTACATGTCCATGTCACTGATGGGCTGGACGGCGGGGCGCTCCATCAGCTTTTTGTAGACTTCGCGGAGGAACTCGTTGTTGATGGTGGAGATTTCGGTGATGATTGTTTCCACGAAGCCGGGCAGGGAACCGACGCCGAGGCCGGCCTTGAAGCCGTTGACGATGAGGGTGGCAAGTTCCTTGGGCGGCGGGGGCAATTGGCCCGCGGCGGGCATGGGTGGCGGGACCACCTGGAACGCCTGCTGGAGGTAGGCGTCGCCGGGAGCGGGGGGCTGATCTGGATCGGGTTCCACGAAGTCGCGAACCTGTTTGCCGAAGTTCTCGACATCGGATTTGAGCCTCTCGAAACGCTCCCGGGCGGCGTCGAGAAAGGGGATGCCGGTGGGCTCGGGAGCGTCGTCGCCGGTGGGGGCCGGCGGCATCGGCGGCACGGGATACCAGAGGTAGAAGGCGGGGGTGATAGGGCCGTTGAGCGCGTCGATGGTGTAGCGGCGGACGGTCTTGTCGATGGACTGTTCGAGGTCGATGGCGATGCGGACGTAGAAATGCTGATAGACGTCCATGGGCTTGAAGGCGAGGCCGGTGACGAAGTTGAGAATGTCGGCGACGGCGGGCGGGATGGCGGGGCCGAGGAGCGGCATTTTGCCGAGTAGGCCGCCGGTGGGATCGTTGGCGGGCGGGGCGAGGAGGCGCTGTTGGAAAGCCTTGTAGTTGCAGCGGGCCTGTTGGAGATCGACGCCGGCTTTGTGTAGCGCGGCGTAGGTGGTGTTGGCCGTATTGAGGGGCGTGACGGCGGTGCGGACGAGGTTCATCATGGCGTTGAGATCGCCAGAGGCGGGCGCGGCGGCGCCGGCCGAGCCCGCGCCCAACATGTCGGCGGCGGCGCCGATCATCTCGCCGAGGCCGCCCTTGGATTTTTCCAGAGCATCGAGGACCGACTGGCAGCCCGTCATCATCGTCGCCAGCAGAATGGCTTCGCGGTGGAGGGCGGCGCGGTATTGAAACGCGCGGAGTTTGGCGCCGGCGGGGAAGGTGGCGACATTGTCGTCGCGCTTATCGGGATGGGCCCAGTTCTTGGAGGAGTCCAGGTGGACGTGCCCGATGTGGATGAACTCGATGACGGCGCCGGCGTCGATGGGGCGGCGGTCCTCGGGCGCCTGCGCGCCGGCGAGGGTCATCAGCGGCAGGCCGAGGTTTTCGCCTTGATAGAAAACGAGCGGGGCGGGGGCGTTGGGGTTGCCAGGGTTACCACCCAGCAGGCCACTGGCGGCGTCCATTGCGCCGGAAACTGCACCTAACATGATGGCTCCTTATGTGTGGAGGGACTCGAGCTTGGCCCGCGTGGCGGCGTCGACATCGCCGGTGGGGTTGAGCTGGTGGTCGCCCTGGAACTGGATGACGGCTTCTTTGAACTGTGGCGACTCGTCATCGCTTTCGTCGCCGCAGTTGTAGCCGAGGTTGTTCAATCGCTGCTTGACGCCACTGGTGGTGTCGATCGGGTTGAGGTGGCCGATGCGGACGGGGTATTCCTCTTTGCCGCCATTGAGGAGAAGCTTGCCGCCTTTGGCGTTGGGCTTGATGTAGTGTTCCAGGTTGCCGTCGCCATCGGTGGTGCCGTCGATGATTTCATCGTCGATGACCAGCGTGTAGGGCTCATTGCGGCGCGGCTCCCCGAGCAGGAAGAGCTGCATCTTGAGCTTGGCCGGGACGCCGCGGCGTTTGAACGAGTGGCGCTGATCGGTGGCGCAGGAGTAGTCCTTGACGCGGATGGGCGGGATGGTGACTTCGTCGCCGGGCGCGAGAATATTGGGGTTTTTGCGCTTTCCCTTGAGGTCGCCATTCGGCGGATGGTTCCAGAGGGTCTCCCAGAAATGACCGGCTTCCTGGGCGAGGGAGAGGATGCTGTCGCCGGGGCTGACCGGGACGACTACTTCTTCAATTTGGCTTGGCATGGCGGGTTCCTGTTACTGGGAGATGGCTTCCTGGTCGAGGTTGATCCATCGAACGGTGCAGTTGCCGGGGTCGATTTTGTTGACGCGGATGAGGCCGTCTTTGTCGGTGGACCGAGTCGTTTTCTTCCCATTCGGGAGCGTGATTTCGCAGGCTTCCCCAACCACCGGAGCGCCGGATTCGTCCTTGAGTTCGACTTCAATCCAGTGGGTCTTGTCCTTGTTCTCTTCGGTTTTTTCGTTGTGAGTGTTCTCGCTCCCGCCAGAGCCTGCTGGGTTATCGGTGGCCTGTGTTTCCCCTGGCTCGATGGCGAGTTTGGGAGCAACCAGAGCCGGACTGAAGACCAGGCGGGGGGTCTTCGGGGCCTTCGGCGCGCCGCCAGAGTTGATGAAGACCGTCGACCCCTTGATGTAAACGCCCCCGGAGTTGATGGCGATGAAGTTTCCTCCCCCGGCATTGAGCGTGATGGATGGCGCCTTGATGACGATGCCGGACTGGCCCGTGAGCGCGAAGTGCTTGCAGCTGGCGGCGAGCACCCCGCCCGAGCTGATTCCGATACTGCCCGCGCCGATGCTCATCCCCGGTCCGGCATTAATGGCTAACGAGCCGCCAACGTCATAGTGGGAGTCGCCGTCCACGCGAAGGACATAGTTGCCACCGTACTTCTGATTCCCGTCGCCCTTCACTTCCGCAAAGGAACTGCCTTCCACCATGTCGTGGCTGTCCACGCCGACGAAGCGATAGGAGGAATCTTTGCAGCGGAAATGGACGTCCTTCTCGCCATGCATGAAAATCTGCTCGCTGCCGATTTTGTCTTCGAAGCGGATTTCGTTGAGGTTCTGCGACCCGGCGCCGGGTGTGGAGCGGGACTTGATTCCACTCCGGGTCTTATTGGCCGGTAGCTCGTGCGGCGGCATCTGATCAGAGTTGTAGACGCTGCCGACGATGATTGGCTGATCGGGGTCGCCCTCTTCAAACGCCACGATCACTTCCTGGCCGATGCGGGGGATGTGAATCATGCCCCACTGCTTGCCGGCCCAGGGGCTGGCGACGCGCGTCCAGCAAGAACTGGTGCCGTCAAACTTCCCCTGGCGGTCCCAGAAAAACTGCACCTTTACACGGCCGTATTTGTCGGTGAAGATCTCCTCCCCCGCGGGGCCGGTGACGACGGCGGTCTGGGTGCCATAGATCGTCGGTTTCGGCGTGATGCGGTTGGGAACGTAGGGCAGTTTATAGGGGATGCAAGTGAAGCTGATCTCCGGGTCCGGGCTGATGTCGGCGTCGGTGGCGCCGTAGCTGCCGGCTTGGAAAATGGAGACGTTGGCGGAGGTGATGACGTAGACGTCGTTGTCGCTGTAGTGGCGGTCGAGCGTGAACTTGTAGCCGGGGATGATGTTGAGGTGATCGGAGAGCGCCGTGATCTGCAGCGCGTTCACCGTCTCCTGCTGCATGCGGATCTTCGTGGTGCGGTGGTTGTCCTCGTAGATCTTCTGCAGGTCGCCGGAGCGCTCCGAACCGGCCGGGGCGATGCCGTCGAACCGCTGCGCGTAGCCGCCGGGGAAGTCGTAAAGCTCCAGCTTGTCGTTGCCGGCGAGCTTCAGTTTGTGGCTGACCTCACCGACCTGAATATCCTCGTCCACCATCTCCTGCGCGTCCAGCGGCTTGTGCGGCAGTTCGAAGGCGTGGTCCCACAGTGTCACCTTGCCGGGCTTCAGTACCTGCTGCTTTTCCCACGAATAGATGATGCACTCCTCTTCCATGCCGCCGCGGTCGGCGTCGTAGCAGAGAGTCGGTTCGAAGGGCAATTCCTCGTGGCTCTGCGGCGTGTTGGCGAGCACGAGCGTGTGGCCGTCTTCGGTGTGGCGGAAGAAGTAGTAGATCCCCTCCTCCTCCATGATGCGGGAGGCGAAGGCGAAGTCCGACTCGCGGTACTGCACGCAGTAGTCGCGCGGCTCAAAGGTGCCGGCGATTTCGAAGTCGGCGTCGATGCCCTCCAGCACCTTCTTCAAAATTTCGGGAACCGGCATCTGCTGGAAGATGCGGCTCTGCGTGCGCTGGCTGAGGAGCCAGAACGTGGGCACGATCTCCATGCGGTAGGCGGTGTTGAAGTTGCCGCGCGCGCCGCGGGCGAAGGACTTCACGATGCCGTGGAAGTAGCGCTTGTTGTGGTCCTTCAGGGTGGCGCTGACCCAGACGGGTTGGCCGACGATCGCGGAGAAGTCCGCCGGCTCGTCGTTGGAGCCGAAGGCGTCGATCTCGAAGGAATAGAGGTGGGAGATGCCCTCGCGCCCATGGATGCCGCGAATGACGAGAGCGTCTTTCCCCAATGGGGTCTGGAGTTCGAGCAGGCGTTTATCTTGGGTTGTCGTGGACATGAAAGACGATCTAAATCAGAGAGCGGAAACGGGAAGGAAAATCAATCGTCCAAAACAAAAAAGGCAGGGACAGCTCGCGCCACCCCTGCCTTTCAACGGTCGGGCTAGTTGTAGGCGAAGGCGCCGTCTTCGGTGAGGGACACGGCGATGTGATCCTGCTTTTCGCCGGTGGCCATCATGGTCAGAATGCGGTTGGAGATCTCCGGCAGCAACGTGTTGGTCAAAATGTTATCCACGTTGCGGGCGCCGGACTCCACTTCGGTACAACGGGCGGCGATGGCGTTGAGCACAGCGTCGTCGTACTGCAGAGACATGGCGTGATTCTCTTTCAGACGGCGCTGGATCTTGCCGAGCTTGAGGCGGATGATCTGCTTCAAGGCTTCGTCGCGGATGGGGTAGTAGGGGATGATCACCATGCGGCCCAGGAAGGCCGGCTTGAAGATCTTGTCCATTTCGGGCTTGATAGTCTTGACGAGACCTTCGACCGAGGGCATCGTGTCCGGGTCCGCGGTCAGCTTCATGATCGTGTCCGTGGCCGCGTTGGAGGTCAGGATGATGATCGTGTTCTTGAAGTCGATTTCGCGGCCTTCGCCGTCTTCCATGCGGCCCTTGTCGAAGACCTGGAAGAAGAGTTCCAACACGTCCGGATGGGCCTTCTCGCACTCGTCGAGCAGCACCACCGAATACGGCCGGCGCCGCACGGCTTCGGTCAGCACGCCGCCCTCGCCGTAGCCCACGTATCCGGGAGGCGAACCCTTCAGGGTGGAGACGGTATGCGCTTCCTGGAACTCGCTCATGGCGATGGTGATCATGTTGCGTTCCCCGCCGTAGAGCAGGTCCGCCAGCGTCAGCGCGGTTTCGGTTTTACCCACACCGGACGGCCCCACCAGCATGAAGACGCCGATCGGCTTGTCCGGATCTTCCATCTTCGCCTTGGACACCTTCACGCGCTGCGCGATGGTTTCCAATGCATGATCCTGCCCGATGACGCGCTGGCACAACTGCGGCGCCAGGTTGATCATCGATTCAATCTCGTCCTTCAACATCTTGCCCACCGGGATGCCGGTCCAGGAGGAGATGATCTCGCTCACCTGCTGCGCATCGAGCGTGACGCCGATGAACGGATCCTCGCCCTGCACCGCGTCGAGATCCGTCTGCATCGCGGCCAGTTCGGCGCGCATGGGCCCGAGCTTTTCAGTGGCGTCAGCTTCGGCGGCAGCCTCTTCAATCTTGCCGCGCAACTCGCGCATCTTGCCCACGAGTTCCGATTCCTTAGCGAAGCGGGCCCTCATGGCGGCGAGCGTTTCGGTGGATTCGGCACGTTCGGCGACGATCTTGGCGAGGCGCGCGGAGTGATCCGTGTCGACAGCCTGCTCCCGCGTCAGCACGCGTTCCTGCACTTCTAAATCGTCCAGGCGGCGCTGCAGATCTTCGATCGGCGCGGGCGTGGAGTTCTGGCCCAGCGACAGTTTGGCGCAAGCGGTGTCGAGCACGCTGACGGCCTTGTCCGGCAACTGGCGCCCGGCCACATAGCGGTGCGACAGGCGCACGGCGGCTTCCACGCCTTCATCCAGAATGCGCACTTTGTGGTGCTTTTCCAGGAACGTCACGACACCGCGCATCATCACCATGCAGACCGCTTCGGTGGGCTCTTCGACTTTCACCACCTGGAAACGGCGGGTGAGGGCCGGATCCTTTTCGAAGTACTTCTTAAACTCGCTCCACGTGGTGGCGGCGATGGTGCGCAGTTCGCCGCGGGCGAGAGCGGGCTTCAGCAGGTTGGCCGCGTCGGAACCGCCGGCCGCGCCACCGGCGCCAATCATGGTGTGCGCTTCGTCGATGAACAGGATGATCGGCTTGGGGCTGGACTTCACCTCTTCGATCAGGCCCTTCAGGCGATTTTCAAATTCGCCCTTGATGCCCGCGCCGGCCTGCAACAGCGCCATGTCGAGCGAGTGCAGCTCGACGTTCTTCAACGGCGGCGGCACGTCGTTGGCGGCGATGCGCACGGCCAGGCCTTCCACAACGGCCGTCTTGCCGACGCCCGGCTCACCGGTCAGAATCGGGTTGTTCTGGCGGCGGCGCAGCAGAATGTCGATCATCTGCCGGATTTCGGCGTCGCGGCCCAGGACCGGATCCACCTTCCCTTTGCGGGCTTTTTCGGTGAGATTTTCGGTATAAGCGTCCAGGTTCGGCGTCTTGCCGGCACCGGGCTTGGCGCCCGCGGCGGATGCGGCGGCCGGGCCACCAGCGCCACCGGACAAGGGCGCGGTCTCTTCCGAAGAGTTCTGCGTGATGAGCATGAACTCTTTCTTCAAGCCCTCCACGTTGATCTTCTGCAGTTCTTTGGAGAACTCCTTCACTTGGCGGCTCAGCTCTTCATTCGACAGAAGAGCGACGACGCAGAACCCGGTGCGGATCTGGCCGGCGTTGAACTCAATCGATCCGATGGTCCACGCTTCGGTGAGCATCTTCAGCACGGATTCGCCGATGCCAGGCGTCCGGGCGTTGCCCCGTTTGAGCTTGTCGATGGAAGCATCCACTTCCTGCGTCAGCCGGTTGGCGTTCAGGCCGTAATGATTGGCGATATAGGCGAAGTCGTTGTCGGTACCATCCATCAGCAGGCGGAGGAAATGCTCCACCTCGATGTAATAGTTCGTGCGCGACATGGCCAGCTTGGCGGCATCTTCCACAGCGCTGCGCGTGTTGGAGTTGAGCTTACCAATTAGCGATTTCAGATTCACGCTCATAGGGGGTCCTTTCAGATTTAGAAACGGAGAACGGCTTCGTAAGCGTCAGCGATACGAGGTTTGGTCTTGACCCAGGTGGTCCAACCCAACTGCACTTCATCCAGGTAGGGGCCGGGTGCGGGATACGGAGCATCGCCAAGGCCGGTGTGGCTGGCGGGTACTTCTTCCTTGGCCAGAATCAATTGGACTTCGAAGTCCATCGAGGGTCCGGCGTAGAAACGGGCCATCTCCCGAAGCGGCGTATGCGCCGAGCCGTCGGGAAGAAAATCGCGATACTGCTTCAGCGTCAGCGGGCCGATGATCAGGCGCACCGCCGATTGCTGATCGTAGACTTCGTCGCCCACAATGGCGCCCACGCCGAGCTGTTCGGAGAAGCCGTCGGCCGTGTCGAATACGCACAGCGAATCGTCGTTCAAGGGGTACCAGGCGCCGACGAATTGCTGGATGTCGCAGGGAACTTCGAAGTAGTCGGCAATGAGATTGGCGAGGCCGCACGCGGGGCGGTGGCGCGAGCTGAGCAGGCCGCTGTAGAAGATCAGCGAGTCGTCCGGGATCGGCAACCGGCGCTGCAGGCCGGGCGTGCCCATGCCGACGAGGTCCAGTAGAATGTGCGAAAAACGGTCGCGATCGCCGCGTTCGTAAGCGATGGGAAAGCGGTATTTCTCCCAGGCCTGGAAGAACAGCGAGATCATCCGGTGGTTGAAGACGTCGAAGAAACCGGCGGTGGAGGTGTCGCGCTGGCGGAAGCGTTCGCGGATGAACTCGGTGTAGTAAAGCGGCAGGACGCCCTGCGGCCCGGTGAGGCCCATGAAGTTCACGGTCACTTCGGCCTGGCCGGATTCCTTGAACTCAATGCGCTGGATTTCGCTGGCCGGGAAGGAGAGCTGCTGATTGGCCTTGAACCGGGCGACTTCACTCTTCGGCGGCGCGTACTGCCCAACGGGCGCGCGGTCCGGCGCCAGGCGTTCCAACAGACGCACGGCCTGGAAGAACTCGAAGGTGAACCCTTCCTCCTCCATGCGGTCGCGCATGTAGGCGTGGCCCGGCGGCGGCATCGGCACGCGCATGGCCGGTTCCTGCGGGATGTCGAGTTCGTCTACACCAGGATCTGGCGTCCCGCTCTCGGAGCCCATTTGCCAAGTACCTCCTTCCTCTGGCGGCTGTGCGCCGTCAGGCGAGTGAAGGAGTTCATCGTCGTATATAGCGCCAGAAAACGCTCAATCACGGCGGTGAAGAGGTAGGCGCCGGCGCCCACGAACTGCTCTTCGTCCACTTCAATATCAATGGCGACGCCGCGCGCGAACGTGATGCCATTCTCGGAAATCAGCCGCGCGAACTCGCGCTTGTGCGTCAGCCCGGAGATACCGGCGATCTGTTTCTGCAAGTGCGAAAAGCTGGCGTATTCGTACAGCCGCAGGATCTCCTGCAACGCTTCGCGGCCGTCTTCAACGAGCGAGAGATGGTTCAGCGAAAGGTGCGAGATCAGCCGCCACAGCGCGCCCTTGCCCGTGGGCGGGCGGACGGTGGGCGTCAGTTTGCGCAGGATGATGGCCTTTCGAATGGTGGCCATGCCCTGCGATTCCAAGTCGCCCTGTTCGTTGCCGAAGGGCATGCGGGACGGGATGTCGCGGTTGGTGCAGACGGTGCGCACGGTCAGCGCGTCGAAGTCCGGCCGCATGGGCCGGCCGACGACGTCCACCAGGCAAATGGAAACGTCCGTGCCCTCGTCGTTCCGCCGGTGGGAGGCGCGGCGCACGGCGTGCCAGAAGGTCTGGCGGCGTTCGCGGATGGTGCCGTGGCGGTAGGAATAGAACGGTTCGAAATAGGTGATCTCGCCAGTCGTCGGATTGGCCGACAGCACCTCTTCGATGCTGAAAATTTCCATCGCGCCCTGGCGCCGCACGTCGGGGACGATCGTGTATTCGGTCTTGTTCTGCGTCAGCAGAATCGGCTCGGCGGTTTGGTTGAACAGGTTGATGACGGGCGTGCAGTTCAGCCGCAGCGTCTTGTCATCGATCGAAACTTCCAGCTGCTGCATGCGCTCGAAGCGCTCGAAACGGTCGATCAGGAAAACAACTTCAACGCCGCCTTTGAAGCCCGAAGTCGCCAGCGCTTCGAGTCCCTTCAGCCGGAAGAAGAAGAACTTCTCGGGGCAGTGGAAATACTCCTGGATGAGCCGGTAGCCCTCGAAGGAGCGCTTCGGGTACGGCAGCATGGCTTCGCCTTCGTCGAAGCCGCAGGATTCCAGACACTGCGCAGCGGGCAGCGAAATGGCCGGCCGGCGGGAGCCGGGCGTCAGGTCGCGCAACAGGATCTGCGAGCAGCTATGGCTCAGCAGTTCGTACAGCGAATTCGCCACCGAGGATTCGCCATTGACATAGAATTTCAACTCCGTCAGCGGCATCTTGTCGAACTGCGCCTGCCCCGTCAACCGGAGCTCCGTACGCAACGCGGCCACTGCCGAACTCACCTTGGGCGCGGGGCTCAGGCGGTCCGGCGATTTCCACTGCGTCTTTGAAATCTGGAACGGCCAGAACGTCACTTCCTGGCAGGTTTGGAAACGCATCGGCAACCCGTCGACGGGCCGCGATTGCAGGCTGGTGCCGCGTGCCACGGTGGAGCCGTTCAGCAACCCCGCGTTCTCCGGA
>CAMATG010000023.1 GCA_945860645.1 Candidatus Sulfopaludibacter sp. SbA3
GGCGGTGGGTATCGACCTGATCTCGACGTACCAAAACCACCTGCGCAGTAAACAATACCAGCCAGCCCACAAAGAAGATCGAATGGATGTGAACGATCCATGGGTAGGTCAGTTTTCCGGCAAGGTACTTCTGGACGTTGTTGTAGCCAAACCCGGACAGGATCGCCAGCCAAACCACAACGAGCATCGAAGCAAAAAACGGCCGATCCAATCTACTCGGCGGCCAATGAGTATTCGCAGATACGGCTCTTGTTGCTTGCATAGTCGAGAATCAGAAGGGCCTGGCCATTGTCTCACCAAAAAATCCCGAGATCAGCCGCGTAGTGTAGACCTTTGATTGCAGTGCCTGGTATTGCAATGCTCGGACTATGCGCAACTCGGAACTCGCCTCGAAGTGCTGGACCCTGGTTGGTGAGCTATGGATGTTGGCACCTCTGATCGATGTATACGACCCGAAAGTGCAACTCCGCGCGGAGCCCCGCCACCCGTGCCAAACTGGCCGCCCGCTGGCAAGCCGAGGTAGCCCACTACAACTCCGCCAACCTCCCCTTCGTAAACGCCGACGAACGAGACCAGTTCTTCGCCCAGGCCGATCAGGCCTTGCAAATTCTCCGCGCCCAGCCATAACCCGCGCCTTCGACGCCGCGAAACCGTGATTTTACAGAACGCCGTTTATGTCAGACTTCCAGATTGCCGGCGATTCGCCAGGAAGACAAGCCCCCCGGGATGCACGAACGATGCATTTGGTCCAAATTTACTGTCGGCGGGCGCCGCCCGTCGTCCTCGTCACCTTCTCAGCTCTATAGGAGGACTTCAGTGGAAGATTCCTGGCCGGGCATTCTTGACGCTCTCCGACACGCGGCGAATGACCTCCGCGCAACCAAGTGCGAAAGCATCGTCAACGTCTATTAGCGTCACCACTTCCGACACATCTCCCCCGAAGAAGAACCCTTCTCCGGGCCGCTTAACCCTGAACGGCAGCCAGTCGGCCTTTAAGATCAGAGCATCGTAACTGCGTCCTCGTCCATGCTTTTGGACGTTGATAGCTAATTGAAAATCAGCAAACTCTTCTTTCAACGCCGGCTCGCCTGCCGCGTCGAGGATTTTCCGAACCTCGCGGAAGCCGTCAGTTCAGGCGATGCCGTCTTGGACCATCGCCGCAAAAATCGAAAACATGCCAACTGCTGAAACAACCTTCTGCAACCGAATCATCTGAAGGGCACTGACCAGTGGAGTTGCCGCGTTCGTTTGCAGTTCGTCGATGACTTTCTCATTTGCCTGCGCCAGCGCATTCAAGGTGAATGCAGTGCAGCGATCGATAAGCTCTGCAAAACTGTGCGTCGGAGTCGGACCCTCAACATCAATCTAGCTAGCTGATCTAAGGATGCAGCTCTATGCGGTTTCCGCGCGGTACGCGTTAGGCAATAATAGCCAACACTTGCGGAGGACACCAGATTTTGCGCAACCTTGCAGGCGGGACTATTCAGGGGGACCACCTCCAGCAGACCACCTCCAACACTCACCTCACGATGAACGCCGCAAGATGCAAGGTCGGAATGGAGTCGCTTCTCCTTTCCCATAGGGCTCTTTCATCCCCAACAAGATGGCGGTTTATCCCGGCGCTCGGCTGACCCCTTGGACTAAGGCAGCGAAATCGACTTAACAACTCCAGCCTTCAGGTGTACCTTCGCAAAGGCTCCACCTTCGGCTAAATAGGTCCAGATTTCCTCGTCATCAGAACTCAATCCTGCGATGCTTCCATGTGGATCCTGTAACGCTTCTTTCACCGAAACGCCGCTGTCCCCCACTGCAATCTGGCGCAGTTTCGCCATCGGCACGGCCACCGGAGCAGGCTTGTTATTGGCCGGCAACAACAATGCGGCTTCGGTTCCACGGCTGGAAACACTGCCTCCGCTGCGTTGACTCGTATACGGCCGCCCACCAGAATTGGCCGGTCTTGAGGCCATATCTGCCGCTCGCTGTTGAGTTCTTCTTACTGAATCTGAGATCGACTTCTCCCGCGCCTCAGACTCCGCCCGTTTTTGCGCAAAATACTCAACGACATAACTCGGCACAGTTTTCGAATCATAATAATTGCCATCAAAACAATACTGCTTCGTCCGGCTTTCGGTAGGTATTGGAAGGAAACGTCCCTTTGCAGGGCACTTGTGTACCACCTTATGAATTTGGTGATCGAACTGCCGCGCCTGGGCAAAAAGTCCGGTTGGCAAACCGGCGGCCGCCAACCCAACAAGAATCAAATTGCGACGGATATTCCAATGCGCTGGAGTCACTGTCCATAGCTTCCCTCAACCTCCCAAGAAAACAAACAGGCATTCTACTCATTTGCAACCGCAAAACCACTTAAGTCGTAACCGTCCGAATCTCCACGCATTGACACACGGGCCAAACCATGGCCCGACATCGCGCCACGAATCAAGCCGCGGAGCGTTCCGCCTCCACTGTCGCCCCGATAAAGTTCCAAGGCAACAACTCCTGGATCCTGTTGATCGGATGATCGGCAATCCGCTCCAGCACGAACCGCAAATATGCCGCCGGATCCACCCCATTGAGCTCCGCCGAACCAATCAGAGTATAGATCGCCGCAGCCCGCTCCCCGCCCGTGTCCGATCCGGCGAATAAGTAGTTTTTCCTCTTATGTGCAGCTGCACATAACCGGAAGAATTGGGTGCACATCGGAAGTGTGGATGCCGGGCCCCGCGTGGCGGCCATTCTTTCGGTCGTTGAAACGTGCCGGCGGCTGCAGATTCCGGTGCGAGCGTACTTGGCGGACGTGCTGCCGGGGCTGGCGGATCGGAAGTCCTCTGAGGTGGCGGCACTCACTCCGATGGCTTGGAAACTCCATCGCCAGGGCTAACCTGGCTGCGCGACTGGCACAAGGCTGGGGATGGCCGAACGGTTACAGTGTTCCCCCTATCGCTCAGCCTGTCCAGACGTGGAGAATCGGACGCTTACCCCACGCCAACGCCGCCGAACGAGACCAATTCTTCGCCCAGGCCGAACAAGCCCTGCAGGCTCTCCGTTCGATGCCTTAGTCTGTCCCGTTCAGAATTGTCTGCCGCACTTCCGTCAGCATCTATTAGGCACCTCGCACCCTACCACCGCCTTGCGGAATCCCGTCGTCAGGCCAATCCCCGGCGCAAGACAGTTTCGCAACGTCGCCAGGCCCGCCGTTGGAAGCCTTCGCCGCCGTTGTGGAATCGTCGGCTTGCGCAACTGGATCGGACGCTCTTGATCGACGGACCCGTATTCGCTACTCTACGCCGTTTTGCGCGACCTATCGTGGAGGTCCGCGCGGAGTTACAACAAAGTCATGCCGGAAGCCATCGTGCGCGGGCCCGAAGCGATGCACGGAACGCCCGTGTAAACGATCTTCGATTACATCGGAACCGGTGACGGCCTGGACGGTGTTCTCGAATGGATTTCGACGGAGAGCTGCGAACTTGCCGTGCAGGTCTTAGAGGAATGTGCCGAACTCCGTCTGGCGAGAGTCTGGTGCGAATCTTGCTGACGATTGCGTCGGACTACGGCTGCGGCTTCCGTTCAGTAACCGATCCGGAGATTCGCTGCCAACAGAATCGTTCCACCGCTTTTTGGCCTTAGGGCCAGCCACGGCCCTTCTGCAATATGGCCGATTTCAGCCCGGCGAGAATTTCTTCGTTTAATTGAAACGATTCGTGAACGCAGTGCACAAATGTCGTGAGACCCAGTCGGATGAACGTTGAGATTCGAGTCAGCAAAGGCGTTGCCTCTGCGGCGAGATACCTGACCTGGGCACCAAGTCCGTGCCGAACCGGCGCGCGCCACTAGACAGCGCGCCGAGTGTTGAACAGGAGAAAATGCATGAGTAGCGGAACCAGGATGAGCGAGGCTGGCAAGGCCAGTAAGCCGGTCAAGATGGGTAAGCACGGCGCGATGTTGCGGGGTGAGAATCCTCCGAACTCGCGCTACTACGAGCAGGGCCGATTTGGGCGCATGTTTCCCGCGTTGGAGCCGTTCGCCGCGGACACGCCCACACTCAGGGCCGCTCTGATGAAAATCGGAGAAAAAGGTGGCATCCTCGACGCGAAAGACGACGACATGGCCTCGGCCGTGGACTTGATCCTTAAGCCCGCCCTCAACGTCAACAATCCGAATAACTCGACGATGACCGCGGGTATGACGTTTCTTGGTCAGTTCATCGACCACGACATCACGTTGGATACAACGTCCAGCCTTGAACAGCAGGTGGACCCGGAGGCCATCGAGAACTTCCGGACGCCTACGCTCGCTCTGGACAACGTCTACGGTCAGGGACCATCGAACAACCCCCATCTGTACGACGCTACGGACCCCGTGAAGCTGCTGGTGGAGCCCATTCCCGGCTCTGATGCGGCATCGCGCGGCGGCGTGGTTCGCATGGACCTGCCCCGTAACAGCCAGGGCACGGCGCTCATCGGCGATGTGCGCAGCGATGAAAATCTGGTGCTCTCGCAGCTGCACATGGCTTTCCTGATGTTCCACAATGCTTGCGTCGACCACGTGCGTGCCACGACGGGACTAACGTCGCCGAACGCCGTGTTTATGGAAGCGCAACGGCTAGTGCGCTGGCACTATCAGTGGATCATTGTGCATGAGTTCCTCCCCAAAACGTGCGGCCAGGATGTGGTGGACGACATTCTCCAGAACGGCCGGAAATTCTACAAGTGGCGAAATGAGCCGTTCATACCGGTGGAATTCGCGGTGGCCGCCTACCGGTTCGGCCATTCCCAGGTGCGGCCGTCCTACCGTATGAATTTCGGCCCCGCCACTGGTGGTGACGTGTTCCTCCGCCTATTCGTCGACACCCCGGCCAACTCAGCCAGTCCGGACCCGGACGACATGCGCGGAGGCCTACGGCAACCGCGCCGCTTCATCGACTGGCAGACCTTCTTCGATTTCGGCGATACGCTGGTGCGTCCGAACAAAAAAATCGACACCAAGCTCTCCACCGTGCTGATGGATCTGATCGGCTTTCCGGTCGGCGAGCCGCAATCCCTGGCTCAGCGCAACTTGCTGCGGCATTTGACCTTCAAGTTGCCCTCCGGCCAAGCCGTCGCGAAGGCGATGAGCCTGCCCGTATTGCCCGCCACTGACTTGGCGGACTTGGCCGAACACGGCCTGGATAAGCGCACGCCGCTCTGGTTCTATGTGCTGCGCGAGGCAGAAAAGCAGGAAAACGGCGAGCGTCTGGGCGCAGTAGGCGCGCGCATCGTGGGCGAGGTCTTCATCGGTTTGATGGAAGGCGACGCTAGCAGCTATCTGAAACGGGATCCTTCCTGGACCCCGTCTCTGCCTTCGGCGGACGGTGTGGAGAAGTTCTTCATGCGGGATCTTCTCACTTTCGCCGGCGTTGTTGCTCCGCTGTAACTGACGCGGAGGAACTGGGTTACGCGGGCAGCAACGAGTGCGACGATGTCTTTTCAGCTAGACCCTGGGGCAATCGAATCGGAGGCGTGAGCATTGGCAGATAGCAATTCTCCTGCGACATTTTCTAGCCAATGTGCGTCTCCACCCGTCAATTTTGTCGATTTGTTAGGTTTCGGATGTTTTGAGGGAATCACGCTCGCTAAAAGGACGGCGGTGGCAGGACTGAATTTCAAAACGGACTAAATGGCATTCAGGTTGATTTGTCCGATGTACTGTACTAACCACCGGTACTGGAGAAGCCGGATTTTGGGTTGTTATTGGGAATTCGGACGGTCAGATCCGGGTATGTCCCGGAGTCACCGGCTGGCCCCCGTGAAGTCGCAATTCGTCATCGAACTGGTACGGCGGTGCACCGCCGTACCATCCACGAACCGCCCGTTGGCCTGGCCGCATGCCAAATGGTGGTGACGGAAGTCCGCCAAGCTACTCGGAGAATCACTCGTAGCCCTCCTCAAAGGTGCAAAAAGTACCGCCCGAAAAATAGGGCCAACCCCTTGTCCCCTATTTCCAGCCAACCCCAAAAACGGGCAACCCAGATTCCCCCACCCCCACCCAAGCACCCCATCCCCTCCCCGCTGTACCATATAGCGTCGGAATCATGACCAAAATCCTGCAGTGGATCCACGTCCACAAACCCATCGTCTGGCCGCTGCTACTGGTCTACATCCTCACCGTCTCCTTCCCCCACCTCATCGTCCAGGACAAACTCGCCATAGCCATCGGCCCCGGCGGCCTTCCCGTCTTCTACCTCCGCATGGCCATCGGCGCCTTCCTCGTCGGCACCATAGCAACAATCCTCTACCTCAACGCCCTCAAGTCCCACCCCGCCCGCCGCGACCTCCTCATCGCCTGGGCCGCCACTCTCCTCCTCGCCCTCACCGCCTGGCGCTATCTCAGCGTCAATAACTCCGAACTCGTCCACTTCGTCCAATACGCCATCCCCGGCCTCATCCTCATCGCCCTCACCCGCTCCGTCACCGATTCCCTCGCCTGGATCGCCATCATGGGCGGCTTCGACGAAGGCTATCAATTCTGGGGCATCCACCCCACCTGGGGCATCCCCTGGGACTTCAACGACATCATCCTCGACCTCCTCGGCGGCGCCCTCGGCGTCCTCTTCGGCCTCGGCTTCCTCCCCACCACGCCCACCCGCGCCCCCAACTGGCGCCGCCCCGGCATCATCGCCCTCGCGTCCATCTACACTACCGGCGCCCTCCTCCTAACCACCGGCTACGCGCTCCTCTACGAGGACAAAGCCAACACCACCTACTGGTTCGCCCTCAGCCGCCTCAGAAACAAAGGCTTCTGGTTCTTCGATGAAACCTGGGGCCCCCGCACCATCCACGCCCTCACCACCGTCGAAGGCCTCATCCTCATCGTCCTGCTCTTGGCCGCCTACTCCCGCTTCGACGCCCGCCACGAGGTCTGCGACCAGTGAACCCAACCCGCTGGGCCCTCGCCGCGGCCTGCGCCATCGCCTTCTGCTTCCGCGCCCTTGTCCCCTTCTACAACGTCTTCCAGGCTGGCTTCATCAACTTTCAGGAAACCGACGCCTGGTTCCATGTCCGCGTCATGGAACACCTCGTCCGCCACTTCCCCTTCCGTCTCCAGGTCGATCCCTACGGCTCCATCCTCGACGGCCAGCGCGTCGACACCGGGCCCTTCTACGACTGGATCCCCGCCCTCCTCGCCCTCCCGTTCCCCGACGAACTACAATCCATCGCCGCCTGGTACCCCGCCATCCTCGGTGTGCTGACGATCGTCGCCGTATTCTTGCTCGCCAACGCCCTGTTCGATGAACCCACCGCCGCCCTCGCCGCCCTCGTCGCCGCCATTCTCCCCGGCCACTTCCTCGCCGTCTCCAGCCTCGGCTTCACAGACCATCACGTCATGGAGAGCCTCCTTTCCCTCCTCGTTCTCTACTTCCTCGTCCAACGCCGCCACATCGCCGCCGGCCTCACCCTCGGCGCTTATCTCCTCACCTTCGTCGGCGGGGCGTTTCTAGTGGCCATCGTCATCGCCTGGGCCGCCTACGGCTTTCTGCGCGATCCCAATGACGTCGACTATGCCCCCAACCTCCCCATCGCCTTCGCCATCGCCCTGCTCTGCGCCGCCCCGTTCCATCAGATCCTCTGGATGGAATACACCCTCGCCGCCCTCGCCGGGGGCATCGCCCTCACCGCCGGCGCCACGCTCTGCCGCCGCTTCCCCTATCCCCGCGCCATCTGGCTCGCCGCCATCGCCGCCGCGGCGATCACCGTGTTCGTCGCCCTCCCGCAATCACTTCAAATCCTCCGCTACCTCGCCCCCTCCCGCTCCGGCGCCGCCGCCGGCGTTGGTGAACTCCAATCCATGTGGTTCATCAAAGGCTACTTCTCGCTCGAATGGCCGTGGCTGGAGTTCGGCGGCGTTCTCATCCTCGCCATGGCCGGCATCCCCGTTCTCCTCGAAATCGCCCTCCGCAACCGCCGCCCCCCACTCGCCCTCTTCACCCTCTGGAGCCTCTCTGTTTTCCTCATGGCCATGATGCAGGTCCGCATGGCCTACTACTTCGCCCCCGCCGCCGCCATCGTCGCCGCCTACCTCCTCGTCCGCGCCTGGACCACCGTAACGCTCAAACAGCGCCCCCTCGTCGCCCTCGCCGCCCTTGCCTTGGTGTTCGCCCCCAACGGCTGGCGGCTCCTGATCGGGCCCCCCGCTTCGCCAGCGGCCGTCCCGTCCTCCTGGCGCGACGCACTCGATTGGCTGCGAACCCATTCGCCCGAACCCTTCGGCGATTCCAATGCCTACTACGCCAGCAACATCGATCCCCAATCGGCCAAGTACGGCGTCCTCGCCTGGTGGGACTACGGCTACTGGATCACCGCCATCGGCCGCCGCGTGCCGTTAACCAACCCCACCCAGAAGAACGCATCCGTTGCCGCGTCGTTCTTCCTTGCCCAGTCCGAACCGGAAGCCATGAAAGTCATGGACCAGTGGCGTCAGCGCTACGTCATCATGGACGATCGCTTGGCCGCCACGATCTTCCCCGTACTCTTCAACTTCCACCCGTCCGCGCGCCGGGCGGACTATCTGGTGGAGGGCTACGAACGACAGCCCGACGGCAAGCTGGAACTCCGCCGCTTCTACCGCGAGGCCTACTATCAAACCATGGTGGCCCGCCTAGGCCGAGGCGGCGCACCAGCTGCTGGCACCGGTCCTTCATCCGTCGTGCTGCTCTCCGCTCCCGGAGCGGTGTACAAGCAAATCGCGCATTTCACCAACATCCAGGACGCCCAGCGTATCCAGCAGCGTTGTGCCCGCGAAGGCTGCGTTCTGGTAGGGGACAAGCCAGACCAGCCCATCTTCCCCATCGACCCGCTGGCAAACCTGAAACAGGTCTACCCCACCACCAGCGGACCCGCCTCCGTCTCCATCTTCGACCGGCCCTAGCTAGGCGTCTAAACTCGCTTCCGGAACCACGCCAATCCGGCCAAACTCCCGCCGAGGATCAGCAGCGTTGCCGGCTCCGGAACCGGGGATGCGGCATCGCCCAGGCCCAGAAACAGGCTATCCGGTAAACTGATCGACGAATTCCCATTCATCGTGCCAATCGTCAATCGCATGCTCATCGACATATTCGTCGCGTATTTAATATCCACGCCCTGGTCCAGGTACGAGAACACCGGGTCAATCGACAGGTTTCCCGCCGCCATCGTGGACACCTCCACCCCCCGGTCCACGCTCATGTTATAGCTCATGAAGTCTGAACTGGTCCCCCTCGACGTTCCTTCCACTCCGCCAAAAACAGGCAAAAATGGGCCATTGGCGTCAACTCCGCCCAGAATAAGATCAGCCACAATCAGGAAGGTGCCCTGGCACCCAGTCTTCGATACGCAAGCGATCGTCGCATTCGAAAACCGCAACTCCAACGGCCCCGCAATTGGCTGCCCCACTTCCAGCGGCTGCCCGCCGGCCAGCAAAAATACGTCGCCACTGAACGAAAACCCGTTCGTTGGCGTATTGGCAATGGAGAACGGCGCGTCCGGGTTCGCGAAGGTCAGCGGCAGCCCAAAAGGCAGCGCTTGGGCCCATAATTGATAAGAGCTCACGCTTGTGATCGATCCGCCAAATAGCGAAACACTAAAGACCAATCCGCACAATATACGTAAGTAAAACTGCATGGGAAGAATTTTATCACAAGGCATCGGAAGCGACCTCCACTTCACGGCTCGCGCGCTGCGCCGCCAGCCGGGCTTTTTCGCCGTTGCCGTCTGTACGCTGGCTCTCGGCGTCGCTTCGACAACCGCTGTTTTTTCGTTGTTCTACCAGGTCCTGCTGCGCACCCTCCCCGTACCCGAACCCCGCGAACTGGTCGTCTTCCACGCCGATAACCTGGACCTCCCGGGCAGTGTCAGCAAGGACAACTCCGAATCGGTTTTCTCCTACCCGATGTACACACGCCTCCGGGACGGGATGCCTAGCTGGCTAGGTATTGCCGCTCGCAGCAGCGCTTCCGGGCAACTGCTCACCGAGGGCGGAGCCGACCGAGTCCGCATCGAAATGGTCTCTGGCAACTTCTTCGAGACCCTCAAACTCACCCCGTTCGCGGGGCGACTTTTTAGTGCCGCGGACGACTCGGTACGGGGCGGAAACGCCGTCATCGTGCTCTCACATGGCTATTTTTTGCGTCATTTTGGTGCCAAAAGTACCGTTTTAGGCACCAAAATCACCCTTTCTGGACACGTTTTTGAGGTCATTGGAGTGGCTCCGGAGGGGTTTAAGGGGGTCCTCGGAGGGGACGATCCGGAGGTCTACCTCCCCATTTCGATGCGCGCGGTGATCACCCCCGGCTGGGACGGCTTCGACCGGGCTAACGTCCGCTGGCTCAATATCTTAGGTCGCCTCCCCGCCAATCACGACACCGCCTCGGTTCATCCCCTGTTCTCCGCGATTGTCCGGGATCACGTCGAACAGGCCAAAATCACCAATCCAAACGTCCGCCAACGTATTGAAAAAGCAACACTTACCCTCCTCCCAGCCGCCTCCGGGCTGAACGAGTTGAAGCGCCAGTGGCAGGAGCCGCTGGTGGTCCTGCTGGCGATGGTCTCGCTGCTCCTCCTGATCGCCTGCGCCAATCTCGCTAACTTGTTACTAGCACGAGGGGTTAACCGCAATCGGGAGATCTCGATCCGCGTTTCCCTGGGCGCCACCCGCGCCCGCATCATTCGCCTTTTATTGCTCGAAACCGCCTCCATTACCGTCACCGGGGCCGCGATTGGCGCTGTTTTGACGCCATTTTTGGTGGATTTATTGATCCGTTCGATTGCCGATGACGACGGCGGAAGCGGCTGGCTGGACACCAAGCTGAGCTTGCCAGTCCTTTTGTTTTCAATGGGTTTGGCGGGGTTAAGCACGCTGCTCGCGGGCCTGGTGCCGGCCTGGCAGATCTCCCGGCCCGCCCAGCGCCGAAGGACCGGCCGGGCGCGTCAGTTCTTCGTCGCCGCGCAGGTCGCTATGTCCCTTGTTTTGTTAACGGTAGCCGGGCTGTTCGGGCGCAGCCTGGGGAACCTGTTGCAGTTCGATCCGGGGTTCCAGGCGCGCGAGCTGGCGCTGTTTTCGACCAGCCCGAAGCGCGCCGAGTTTGTCGCGGACGTCGAACAGCGTCTGGCGGCGTTACCGGGTGTGAAATCAGTGAGTTACGCCGAATTCGGGCCGCTCCAAAACTCGACATCGAGCTCCAATATTCAACTCGAAGGCTACCGGGCCGGCGAAGAAGAAAACATGGACTGTAATGTGATGGTCGTGGGCCCTAAGTACTTCGAAACATTGGGGACAGCGCTGTTATTGGGGCGGGGAATCGAGGTCCGGGACGGCGCGGAAGCCCCCAAAGTGGCGGTGGTAAACCAGGCGTTTGTGAAGCGGTTTTTGAAGCCTGGAGAGAACGTGATTGGGCGGCATCTGTCGATTGGCGCGGGGAATGTGCCCCTGGACATTGAGATCATTGGCATCGCGGCGGACACCAAAAACGGGTCGCTCCGGGAGACGGTTGCGCCGACCTTCTTCCTGTCTTATCAACAACGTACGAACAACAGGCGGCGTCTGCCGCAGGCCACTTTCTTCGTCCGTTCGGTCCGCCCGGTGGCGACGACGGCGCTTCGCGCCGTCGTCAACGCCGCCGATCCGCTGGTGCCGGTGTACAACATGCGAACGATGGAAAAGGCGGTGGACCGGTCGATCACCACCGACCGGCTGATCGCGGGGCTTTCGGTGGGGTTTGGCGCATTGGCGCTACTGATTACGGCGGTGGGCCTGTATGGCGTTTTGAGTTATTTGACGCGGCAACGGACGAAGGAGTTTGGGATCCGGATGGCGCTGGGTTCTTCGCGGCAAGGGATTTTGAGCCTTGTTTTTCAAGAAGTTATGATTCTGGTGGGAGCGGGGGGCGCGGTTGGCATCGCGGCGGCGGTCGGGGCTGGACGGGCGATTGCGGCGCAGTTGTTCGGCGTCGCGGGGCTGGATCCGGTGGTGCTGGTGGCGGCGCCGGCGGTGCTGGCGGTGGTGGCGATGTTGTCTGCCGCTTGGCCTTCGATGAAAGCCGCGGCGGTGCAGCCAAGCGAAGCATTACGGCATGAGTAGTTTTGCCTCGAGTTCGCGCATGGGTGGGTATGAAGCCTTATATTCTCTTGATTGCGTTGACGTTGATGGCGGCCGAACCGGTGCAGTTCCTTGGCAAACCGTACCGTTTGGCCGCGTTTAGCCACAAGGTGAATCCGTTGTGGGAGTTCACGGCGCCGAATGAGACGGTGGAGAACTGGTCGACGCTGTTGACGATTGTCGACCGGCCGGACGCGAAGACCCGTCCCGACCTGGACCGCCTGGCGCAGGGCATCATGGATACCTACAAGGGGAACGGCGGCAAGGTGTTGATGGCAAAGACCTTCGCGGGCGCGGATGGCGTGCCGTATAACTACATGGTCGTTGCGTTTGAGCAGCCGGCGCAGAAGCGGTATGAGCTGAATTTTGTGAAGGCGGCAATGGGCGCGAAGAACGCCTACATGGCGATTTATGGCGTCCGGGTGCAGGACGCGAAGACGTTTTTGAACGAGCACTCGGCCGAGATTGGAAAGGCGTTGGAGAAGGCGCAGTTGCCGCCGGTGGCGGCGTTGCCGCGGAAGTAGCTTAGCGTCGGCGCTTGGACTGGTCGGAGTAGGTGAAGACGGGTTTGCCGGATTTTTCGATGTAGGCCCACTTGGCGCTGTAGTAATCGATGCCGGTGCGGACGTGGGCGAGACCCATGACGAAACTGGTGGCGGCGTCGAACTCGCCAGGGATGGCGCGGTTGCCTTGCTTGTCGATGAAGCTGTATTTGTCCCTCTTGTCGACGACGACGGCAACGCCTTCGGAGAAGCTGAGGGCGCGGAGGAAGGTGGGCGGGATGACGAACGTGCCTGACTTATCGATGAAGCCGACTTTGCCGCCTTTCACCACGCGGGCGAGGCCTTCGGAGAAGGGGCTGGCGCGTTCAAACTGCATCGGGATCTGGATGACGCCGACCGTGTCTGTGTAGCCCCAGGCTTTGCCGTTGCCCACCGGGGCGAGGCCTTCGGAGAACTCTTCGACGTCAATGAAATCTGGGTTGCGCGTTAGCGCGCCTTGTTTGTTGAGGATGGCGTAGCGGCAGCGCTTGGGCGTGACTGGCGTGGCGCCATAGGGGAAAAAGCTGGCGGGGGCGCAGGCTCCGAGGTCTACTCGTTCACAGGGGCCTTCGGTGACCCAGGCGTGTCCATCGGTGAATGGGGTGGCGTAGGAGAATTTGGCGGGAATTTGGAATGTGCCGGTGCGGTCGATGTAGCCGTAGCGGCCTTGCAGGAGGACGAGGGCGAGACCGTCGCTGAAAACGCCGGCGTGTTCGAAGCGGGCTGGGATGGCGAGTTTGCCGGTGGTATCGATGTAACCGGTGGTTTTGGTTTCGGGTACGTAGCGGGTGGCCAGGCCTTCGGAGAAGTCGCCGGCGGTGAGGTAGTGGGCGTTGGCGACGGGTTTGCCGGTTGTGTCGATGTAGACGTCGACGCCGTCTTTGAGGGTGACTTTGGCGAGGCCATTGAAGAAGTCGCCGTCGTTGCCGGCCCCGACGTGGAGTTGGGGCGGGATGACGATTTTGCCTTCGCGGTTGATGTAGCCGGCGCCATTGCGTTCCTCGATGACGAAACGGAAGAGCGGAGTGTCGGACCGTTTACTCTTCGGCCAGGCGGGATAGGCCAGGGAGCAGCCCAGGATTTGGGGCAGGCTGATGAGGACGCCGAGGGCGATGGCGCTGCGGTGCGGCATAATACGAGCGGTGGAGCCCACTTTAAACGAAGACGAATGGCTGTGGGGCTGGGACCCGACGCCGGGTATTGTCTCTGTGTGGGCGGAGGCGGCGGGGCGGGCTGTGGTTTGGCGGCGGATTCCCGAGACCGGCGCGCTGGTGCGGGAGGAGGCGCGGTTTCGGCCTTGGGTGGTGTTGGATTCTGTTGAGGGTTTGCCGGCCGATGTTGTGGTGCGGGAGTTGGACGGGCCGGGGGAGTTACGGTACTTCGTCACTGCGGCCGATGGGCGGGCGATTCCTTCTGGCGTTCGGGCGCGGGCGGTGTTGGCGCTATCGCCCGAAGAACAGTATCTGGTTTCGACGGGGCGGACGTATTTCCGGGACTTGGCGTTTGACCAGTTGCGGCGAATGCAGTTTGACTTGGAAACCACCGGGTTGACGCCGGAGGACAACCGGGTTTTCATGATCGCGGTGCGGGAGCCATCGGGGGATTGTTTGGTTTTGGAGGGGGACGAGGCGGATGTGATTCGGCGGCTGGTGGAGTGCGTGCGGGCGGCGGATCCGGACGTGATTGAGAATCACAATTTGCAGGGGTTTGACTTGCCGTTCTTGGAACACCGGGCGCGGGTGTTGGGGGTGCCGTTGGCGTTGGGGCGGATGCCGGGAATGGCGCTGCGGGAGCGGCCTTCGCGGCGGAAGCGGATGCGGTTTGTGGCGCCGGGGCGGGAGTTGATCGACACGTTGGATGCGGTGATCCGGTATGACTTCGCGGCGCGGGACTTGCCGGACCATGGGCTGAAGAGTGTGGCTCGGCATTTTGGGTTGGCTACGGAAGACCGGGAGTATATCCAGGGGGACCGGATTTTCGCCGTCTACCAGAGCGACCCGGAGCGGGTGCGAAGGTATGCCACCTCCGACGTGCAGGAGGTGGCCGGGGTGGCGCGGATGTTGGGCGGGGCTGCGTTTGCGTTGGCGCGGATGGCGCCACGACGGTACGAGCGTTTGGCGGATGCCGGGGCGGCGACTGGCGTGATTGACCCGTTGCTGGTGCGCGCCTATTTGCGGATGGGGAAGGCGTTGCCGGCGCATCGGGATGGGGACGGGACGCCGCACAGCGGGGCGGCGCTGCACCTGTTTGCGAGCGGGGTGGCGCGGCGGATTGTGAAGGCCGATGTGGCGAGCCTGTATCCGTCGTTGATGCGGGCGTACCGGATTGGACCGGCGCGCGACCACATGGGGGTGTTGTTGGCGCTGGTGGACCGGCTGGTGGAGAGGCGGTTGGCGGCGAAGGCGGCGGCTCGGGCGGCGGCGGCCGGGTCCGATGAGCGGTTCACGCAGGAGGCGCTTTCGGCGGCGATGAAGTTGGTTGTCAACACCGCCTATGGGTATTTGGCGGCGGGGGATGGGTTGACGCGGTTTGCCGATGTGCATGCGGCTAATGAGGTGACACGGCGGGGCCGGGAGACGCTGGGGCTGATGTGCCGGGAGTTGGCGGCGCGCGGGGTGACGCTGTTGGAAGCCGATACCGACGGGGTCTATTTTTCTGTCCCGGAGAGCTGGACGGAGGCCGATGAGCGGCGGGTGGTGAGCGAGGTGGATGCGCTGTTGCCGCCGCTTGTGCATTTGGAGTTTGACGGGCGGTATGCGGCGATGTTGTCGCACGAGCCGAAGAATTATGCGTTGTTGACCTATGGCGGGGAGCTGTTGCTGCGCGGGGTGGCGTTCCGGTCGAGCCGGGCGGAGCCGTTTGGGGAGGCGTTTTTGCGGCGGGCGATTGGGCGGTTGTTGGCGGGGGACATTGTGGGCGTGCGGGAGGCGTATTGCGAGACGTTGGATTTGTTGCGGCGGCGGGAGTTGCCTACTTTTGCGGTGTCGTCGCGGGTGCGATTGACGAAGGGGCCGGAGCGGTATTTGGAGACGCGGGAGGCGCGGCGGGAGTTGGCGTACGAGGCGTTGTTGGCTTGTGGGCGGACGAGTTGGAGTGTTGGGGATAAGGTGCGGGTGTACCGGACGCAGAGCGGAGCGGGCGGGGTGGTTGACGAAGAGGTGGCGGATAAGCAGGATTACGATGTGGAGCGGTATGCGCGGCTGTTGCGGGACACGTTTGTATCGCGGTTGGCGCGAGCGTTTACGGCGGAGGATTTCGCGGTGGTGTTTGCCGAGCCGGGGCAGATGTCGTTGTTTGGGAAAGATGTGGGGGCGGTGCGGTCGGTGTTGACGCGGGTCGGGGAATTCGGGGATCAAGGGGAATTCCGGTAGCACGGCTCCAGGGGAAATCTGGGGTGGCGGCGCAGGCGGTGATGCGTTGGGCGAGGTTGGGGGCTTGGACGGTATAGGTGGTGCCCGCGAAATCGGTTCGTTTGGCGGGTTGGAAATGGATCTTGATGAACTCGCAAGTGGCGCCAGTGTGGGTATGCAGGGTGGTTTCGATCCCCACTGGATGGCCGAAGGCCGGATGGGGCGGGCGGTCCTGATCGAGTGTCTCGATGGGCTCGGACCAGCGGCCCTGGTCGTGGAATCGATAGCCGATGCCGATGCTTTTGGGGGTGTTGGCGAGGGTCTGGCGGATGAGAACGTTGAGGGCGTCGCGCGGGGATAGGTTGGTCCCTTGCTCGCAACTGAAGCTGCCGGGATGGACTGGAGAGCGATTGTGGGTGGATATGTACGCTGTTAGGCCGCGGGCGAGGGCGATAGCGCGGTCGGTATCGTTGGCGTATTCGGGGAGTTTGTACAAGTGGCGGAGGCGGCCGTAGGCCGTCGGGCCTTTGGCGCGGGCGTAGGCGAGGAGGAGCCAGTTGGCGTTGAGGGCGCTGAAGTCGTGCGATCCGGCGGCTTCGATGTCGGCGAGCTTGGCCTCCATGGCGGGGATGGCGGCGGTGGTGGCGAGGGCTTTGGCGAGGGCGCGGTTGTCGGCCGCCTCTCCGTTGGCGGGGCCGCAACTGAAGACGGAGAAGGTGCCGCCTTCGGAGCCATGCTTTTCGGGGCGGGGGGATTCGTACATCAAATAGCGGATCTGCTCGGCTGGGTTGGGTTGCGCCAGGGCTGCGAGGAGGAGAAGTGAGGGGAGCATGGGCTAGTCGACCGTGAGGAGTTGGAGGTGGCTGGCGAGTTCGGTGATTCGGTTGATGGGGAGGGTGGTGAGTTTTATGCGGAGCAGCGGTGGGAGGGTGGGGCTTGGGTGGAGGAAGCATTCGAGGGCGGCGGCGCTGAGGCGGAAGCTTTCTACCGCCTGGTGGGCGCCGTGGCCGTTGATTTCGAAGTGGAGGCCGGTGGGGGAATCGGCCTCCAGGGTTAGGGTGACTTGTTCGCTGCCTGCCAGGGTGAGGGAGCGCACGTGTGCGTTCTCTTCCCAGGTGAAGCTGGTGGCTTCGAACTCCAACACTTCCATACTGCTTACGGTAGCGCGACGCGGGGGAAGATGGTAAAGCGGGATAGCTCCTGGCGGCGGGGTTTGCCCTTCATTTCGGCCAGGGCGGATTGGAGTTCGAGGAGGTCGCCGCGGGAGAGTTCGAGGACGGCTTCGTCGGGCTGGTAGACGGTGCGGACTTTGTAGTCGTTGAACGGAGTGCGGGCTTGTTCGATGTGGGTGCCGAGGACGTGGGCGATGGGGCGGTCCTTGGCAAAGTTCACGAGACGGTCGATGGATTTGACGTATTCGGGGAAGTTGCGGACGTAGAGGCGGCCGGGGTAGACGGTGTCGCCGGTGAGGAGGAGGCCGGTTTGGCGGTCGTAGAGGGCGAGGTCGGCTGCGTCGTGACCGGGGATGGGGATGGCGTCGAGTTGGCGGGTGCCGCCCAAGTCGATGACGCCGAGTTTTTCGGGCCAGCCGGGCATGGCGAGGGCTTTTTCGATCTCGTCGGGTTTGGCGGGGACGACGGTGACGTTGGGGAGGGCGGCGAGTTGTTTGTCGCCGGAGACGTGATCGCCGTGGGAGTGGGAGTGGACGACGAGGAGGGGCGGGACGGGTTTGTTGTTGCGCTTGGCCCATTGGGCGAGGAGGCTAGGGATGAGTTTGTCGATGTCGGTCTTGCCGGCGCCGGTGTCCTGGAGGAGGGCCTTGTCTTCTCCGAAGATCAAGTAGAGAAAGGGCTTCTCGTAGTTGGTGCAGCCGCTTTCGCGGATGATCCAGGTGTTCGGGTTGTATTCGTGGACCTGCCAGTCCGGTACTTCGGTGCAGCTGGGGCCGCTGGGGCGCCACTGGCGGGGGAGGGTTCCCATTTGCAGGGATTCGATGGCGAGCAGAAGGCCGATGAGGGCGTGCATTGTTTTCTCCGTGTGAATTGCGGCTTCGCACGGGGACGCCTTTTTCCACTATAAAGCGATAGGCTGTCGGTATGGAATTTCAATTGTTCGTGGGCGGGGCGTTTCGGGATGGCGTGGACGTGCGGGACGTGCGGGTTCCGTATGACGGGACGGTGTTTGCGCGGGTGCATATCGGGGACCCGGCGTTGCTGGGGGAGGCGGTGGCGGCGGCGCGGAAGGGGTTGTTTGTGATGCGCGGGTTGACCCGGGCGCGGCGGGCGGAGATTTTGTTGGAGGTTCGGCGGCGGTTGTTGGAGGACGCTGAGCGGATGGCGGTGGCGATTGCGTCCGAGTGCGGGAAGCCGTTGCGGGAGGCGCAGTTGGAGGTTTCGCGGGGGGCGGGGACGCTGCTGTTTTCGGCGCAGGAGGCGTTGGCGTTGGCAGGGGAGGAGGTGCCGGTGGATGCGTCGGCACATGGGGCGGGGCGGATGGGGATGGTGATCCGGGAGCCGCTGGGGGTGATTGGGGCGATAACGCCGTTCAATTTTCCATTGAATTTGGCGCTGCACAAGATTGGGCCGGCGCTGGCGGGCGGGAATGCGGTGGTGCATAAGCCGGCTTCGGCGACGCCGGTGTCGGCGTTGTTGTTGGCTTCGTATTTTGCGGAGGCGGGGTTGCCGGAGGGGGCGCTGAATGTGGTGCCGGGGCCGGGGGCGGAGTTGGGCGAGGCGCTGGCGCGGCATCCGGATGTGGCGATGATTACGTTTACGGGCAGTCCGGAGGTGGGGGTTCGTTTGCGGGAGATTGCTGGGTTGAAGCGGGTGACGCTCGAGTTGGGGAGTAATTCGGCGGTGATTGTGGAGGCGGACGCGGATTTAGATTTGGCGGTGCCGCTGTGTGTGAGCGGGGCGTACGCGCATTCGGGGCAGGTTTGCATTTCGGTGCAGCGGATTTTTGTGCACGCGTCGCGGTTTGGGGAGTTTGTGGAGCGGATGGCGGCCGGGGCTGGGGCGCTGCGCCAGGGGCCACCGGTGGAGGAGGCGACGCAGGTTAGTTCGCTGATTAACGAGGGGGAGGCGGTGCGGGTTGCGTCGTGGATCGATGAGGCGGTGGGGGCGGGGGCGCGGTTGGTGACGGGCGGGGAGCGGGAGGGGACGCGGATGCGGCCGGCGGTGTTGACGGATGTGCCGACGGCGGCGAAGTTGCTTGCGAAGGAGGCGTTTGGGCCGGTGGCGGGGGTGAACCGGTTTGGGGACTTGGGTGAGGCGATTGGGATGGTGAACGCGAGCGACTACGGGCTGCAGGCGAGCATTTTCACGCGGGACATTGGCAAGGCGTTCCGGGCGGCGAGGGAGGTAGAGGTGGGCGGCTTCATGATCAACGATGTGCCGCAGTTCCGGGCGGATCAGATGCCGTATGGGGGCGTGAAGTTGAGCGGGACGGGCCGGGAGGGCCCGCACTACGCCATTGAAGAGATGACGGAGCGGAAGCTGATTATCTGGCGGGTTTAGCGGATAAAGTCGAAGACGGTGCGGCGGTCTTCCTGGGCCTGGGCCTGGAGGGCCGCCTGGCGGTGGGTGGCGGCGTCTTGGAGCTCGAGGATGGATTCGGCGAGGTCAGCGCCTTCGGTGTCGGCGATTTGCGCTTGGAGGGAGATGACCTTTTTTTCAGCGGCGGAGGTTGCGCCGGCGATCTGGTTTTGGACGGAGCCGTAGTAGGCGAGTTGTTCGTTGAGATGGTCGAGGGATGTACCGATGTTGGCCACGGCGGTTTCGATGGCGGCCTGGTCGTCGGCGAGGAGGGCGACGCGTAGGCTGTTGACTGCGGTGAAGGCGTTATTGGCGGGGGTGGTGTTGTCGAAGATTTCCTGGCCGGTGTGGGCGACGGAAAGGCGAACGCCGGAGGAGTCCGCGATTTGGCGGGTGGCGTTGCCGCCCGCGTAGGGGTCTGTCCCGGAGGGAGTTGTGAGATTGACGGTATAGGGCGGGGCCTGATCGGCGGAGCCGGCGAAGATGTAGCGGCCGTCGATGGCGGTGTTGGAAATATTGACCAGTTGGCGGAAGAGGGATTCGACTTCGCCAGCGATGACTTTGCGGCTGCTGGTGGAGGCGGTTCCGGTGAGGCCTTGAGAGCCGAGAACCCGGATACGTTCGACGGCTTTGATGCCATTTTGGACGGCGATTTCGGCAGAGTCGACTTCGGTTCTGGTGCGACTGAGGTTGGCTCTGGTTTGCTGGGTGGAGGCGAGTTCGGCGCGGGACTGGAGGAGCACGCCGATCTGGTCGGGCTGATCGGAGATGGTGTTCATGCGCAGGCCGCTGGAGAGTTGGCGCTGAGCGCGTTCGGCGCGGCTTTGGATGCGGTTTAAATCGTCGAGAAACGCGGCGTGTTTGGCGCTGAGAAAGGTGAGCATGGCAGTCCCTAACGGAGCATGTTGATCAAGGTGTCTGTAAGGCTATTGAGGACCGACATGACCTGTCCGGCGGCCTGGAAGCCTTTTTGGAGTTGGAGGAGCTTGGTGGCTTCGATGTTGATATCGACACCCGAGAATTCGGCTCGAACGCTTTGCGCCTGTTGGAGCAATTGTTTCTGGAGTGCGCCGTTGGATTTTTCGGCGTTGAGACGGTCCCCAACGTTGCTGGTGAGTTCGGCGAAGTACTGGGCGGAGGTGAGGCCGCCGAAGATGCCGGAGGTTTGGAGGTCGACGAGGTTGAGCGCGTTGGTGTTGCCGCCGGGGTCTCCGACGGCGGCAGCGGCCAGTTCCGCGCCGGTGATGTCCGTTGTTGCCAGGGTAGCGGCGGCGCCAATACCGGCGTTGTAGGTGAAAAGGTTCTTTGTGGGCACGGCGCCGGTTTGATCGATGCCGGCGTTGAGGATGTTGTTTACGTTGTCGGCGAAGCCTTGGGCGAGGGTGTTCAGGCGGTCTTCGTAGTCCGGTAGCAGGTTGTTGCGGAACTCGAGAACGGCGCCGAGTTTTCCCTGGGTGATGCGCCTTGTGATGTCGATTCCGTCGGAGTCGAGAATCTGATAGCTGTTGCCCGTGTTGGCGACCGAGATGGGCCACTGATTATTGCCGATGACGGCGGCGGTCTGGCCGCCGATGAATACCGAGACCGACCCGTCTTCCTGTGGGAGGGCGGTAAAGTCGACATATTGGGCCAGTTCTTCGAGTTTTGCGTGCAGGCTGGAATCGAGGCCGGCGTCGCCCGAGCCGGCGAGACTTTCGCGGCGTTGGGTGTTGAGGGAGACGATGTCGTTGGTGAGGCGATTGATCTTCTGTACCGTGGTGCTGATTTCGGCGCCGGCGCGACCGGCTGC